>NZ_LRMO01000049.1:0-362 GCF_019266135.1 Bacillus sp. F2HM | reverse complement strand
CGGGCGGAACAGGCCGCCGTACAGCCCCTCAGAGGTCCCGGAGAGCCCGAAGCGGCCCAGGTAGTTGAAGCTGATCTGCGCGGGGGTCGCCGGCAGCGGTGCGGTGTCCCGGCCCGGCCGGATCAGGAGGCCGTGGCCGAGGCCGTGGTGGGGCACCGCGCGCAGCTGTTCCTTGACCTGCTTGAGCACGGCGTCCCAGTCCGCCTCGGGCGGGACGGCGAGGGCGACGGGTTGGCGGGTGGTGAACCAGCCGGGGGTGCGGCTGGTGTCGCCGTCGGCGAACAGGTCCTCGCGGCCGTGGCCCTCGACGTCCACCAGCACCCGGTCGTGCCCGGTCCAGCCGCACAGCACCCGGCCGAGGG
>NZ_LRMO01000048.1:0-1054 GCF_019266135.1 Bacillus sp. F2HM | reverse complement strand
GTGTTGCCAACCTCGGTGATGACTTCACTGGGAAAGGTGCCGATAACATTAAAAGTTTCTATAAAGAGCTCGCTGGAAATGTAGACATGTTTATCAGCTTCATTGATAAGCAAAAAGCCTTTCATGAAGGTGTTTCTGGAACACTGGATGATACGAGCTTTGGCGGCGATACCTTTATAGAAGAACACTTTTTAGACAACGCAGTACATATGGGCATCAAGAATGCCAAAAGCATTGTAAAGGATCAAAAAAAGGCACTCAAAACGATTTTTCAAGACATTGATGACCTCATTTCCCTAGAGGTATTTGATAGCCAAACCTTTGATGAAAAAATAGAAGATGCGGAAGATGAACGAAAAAAGACGGTCAAAGATCTAAGAGAGCTTGATCAAAATTTAAAAGATGAATATGCTTTGTCAGAGACGGAACAGCAAGCTACAATGGCATTGTACGCTGAAATGATGAATGCGACAAATTACGGAAAAGCGATTTCGCCTATGAATTTTGACAAGAAAGCGTATCAAAATAGCGAAATCTACAAGGCAAAAAGCGATATTGAGAAGCAAACTTCTGAATATCTGAAAATCAAAAAAGAACAAGAAGAAGCCCGCGAAATCGCAAAGGAACAAGAAGCACTCGCCAACCGCCCTTGGTATGAAAAAGCCCTCGATTATGGTGGAAACATCGTGAATGAACTGACCGGCGTGAACGATGCAAAACGTGCCGCAACAGGCGTTGATCCAATCACAGGCGAGGAACTCACCGCAGGACAGCGAGTCGCGGCAGGAGGCATGGCAGCAGCAGGCTACATCCCAATCGTCGGCTGGGCAGGCCGCATTTTCAAAGGCGGAAAAGCTGTCTATAAAACGGCCCAAGCCACATCAGCCGCAGTCAGGGCAGTTGACATCTATAAGACATCACAAAAATCCTTTGACGCCCTGAAAACATCGCAAAAAGGTTTATATGGACTCACCGCCACCAACGGCTTCAGCGAAGCAATTACAGGCCGAGACATGTTTGGAAACAAGATCTCAAAAGAACAGCAGGAAGCGAG
>NZ_LRMO01000047.1:0-1520 GCF_019266135.1 Bacillus sp. F2HM | reverse complement strand
TCAGATTGTAGAGAAACTTATGTTTTTCTACAATCTTTTTTATTTTAGGTGTAAATATGATGAAATAATTTAATAGAAAAAAGCCTCCCACACACCTAGCCTAGCTTCGCTAGGTGTGTGGCAATCTTCTTCATGTTCTGACAGGCAGCTGTAAGAAGAACTTGCTCACTCACGTTTTGTTTTCCCCTCAACCGGCAGTAGCGAAGCCCGTGCAGTTGTTTTGAATCTGCAAAGCTTCGCTCTATTTTTTCTTTTCTTTTTTTATATAGCTCTTTTCCAGAAGCAGACAGACGATTTTCTCTGATCTTTTCTTTGTGTTCCTCCCATACATGTCTTGAGATCACTTTTTGATGTTTTTTCGATCTTGTACAGTTCTCAAGGAAAGGACACGATACGCATTTTTTAGGGTCTGATTTGTAGAATCTATAACCTTTTCGATCAGTTGTTGTATATAATAGCTTCTCACCATTTGGGCATATGTAATGATCATGTTCAGAATCATAATGAAATTTCCACTTCTCAAATAATCCTCTTGTTGGATGAAAGTGTCTATGAGAGATAACACCAAAGATACGGCGATCCGATAAACCTTTACAGATAGGAGTAGTCAAATAACCAGAATCAAGGGCAACAGCTTCTACTTGAAAACCAAATCGGGCGATTTGGTGATCCAATCGATCGAGATACGGAACAGAATCATGGATATTGCCTGGCGTGACATGAGCATCCGTGATGATATTGTACTTCATATCCGTTGTACGGTGGTCTAGGTAGAAAAAGCCTTCCGGTTTGTTTTCACGATAAAGATAGCCACTTTCAGGATCAGTCGTACTTTGGCGTATGTCTTTTTCCGTTTTCACCTCCTCTTTTACCTTTAAGGGCTTTTTTCCGTGTGCCACCCGATCTTCTTGGATCGCTTCTTCTAAATCATTTATATAGTTCTGGGTATCTTGTTCAATCGTTTTTCTCGTATATTTATGTTTATTGGCATTGGCTTTAAGATGAGTTGAATCAGTAAAAAGAACGCGACCTCCTACCATATCATGATTGATGGCTTGAAGCACAATTTCATCAAAGATATCTTGAAAAATTGTTGTATCTTTGAATCGAGTCCGACGATTCCAGCTAATGGTCGAGTGATGAGGAACGGGATCATTGATGTTCAAACCTAAAAACCATCTATACGCCATGTTATAGTAAATTTCTTTTTCAAGTTGTCTTTCAGAACGGATACCATACAGGTATCCGATAAACATCATTTTGAACAAAATAAGTGGATCAAGAGAAGGACGACCTTTATTCTCGCTATAATACGGTTTTACTTTATCTACGATAAATGAAAAATCAATGTACCGATCAATTTTACGAAGCAGATGATCCTCTTCGACCAGTTGATCTAGCAATACAAATTCGGCTTCGTGCTGAGAAGAATTTCTAGTGTGAAACATGAGAAAAAACACCTTCCTTCAGTATGCTTTTCTCTATTATAAAATGGGGGAATGGAAACTTTAAGGAAAAAA
>NZ_LRMO01000046.1:0-376 GCF_019266135.1 Bacillus sp. F2HM | reverse complement strand
ACTAACAAGTGCCATGGACACAAGGGCAAAACACTACCAGGAACTCCGCGAACAAATGGTAGATTTAAAAAAGGCATTACAAGGTGTGGCCAATCTCGGTGATGATTTCACTGGGAAAGGTGCAGATAATATTAAAAGTTTCTATAAAGAGCTTGCTGGAAATGTAGACATGTTTATCAGCTTCATTGATAAACAAAAAGCCTTTCATGAAGGTGTTTCTGGGACACTGGATGATACGAGCTTTGGCGGCGATACCTTTGTAGAAGAACACTTTTTAGATAACGCAGTACATATGGGCATCAAGAATGCCAAAAGCATTGTGAAGGATCAAAAAAAGGCACTCAAAACGATTTTTCAAGACATTGATGACCTCATT
>NZ_LRMO01000045.1:0-254 GCF_019266135.1 Bacillus sp. F2HM | reverse complement strand
TCTTGTTTAGTTTTGAAGGAACTTGCAAAAGATCCTACAACATCATATCTTCGATATGAAAGATGGGCCTGTAGCTCAGCTGGTTAGAGCGCACGCCTGATAAGCGTGAGGTCGGTGGTTCGAGTCCACTCAGGCCCACCATCTTCTATTAAATCGGGGCCTTAGCTCAGCTGGGAGAGCGCCTGCCTTGCACGCAGGAGGTCAGCGGTTCGATCCCGCTAGGCTCCACCAACGTGTTCTTTGAAAACTAGATA
>NZ_LRMO01000044.1:0-781 GCF_019266135.1 Bacillus sp. F2HM | reverse complement strand
CCAGCTGAGCTAATCCTCCATATTGTGTCGTTTCGAAGTGTCTCTCGATCTGACAAATAGTATTATATAACGATAAGATATTGTTTGTAAAGACTTTTTTAAAATAATTTTTGAATTTATTTTAAAGCTGTTTTTTCACCTTTTCGTTAAGGCACCTAAAGAAGTTTACCACTTGTCTCATCTTTTTAAAAGCCTTTTTTTCATTTTTTTATGTTTTTTTGTTAAAAAGAGCACTAATAAGGCTCTAGCACTGCAAAAACAGCAATTTAGAAGCTTTCATATCCTTGTTTTATTTCATATATCTCTGGATAAAAAACATTCAAAAAAGAAATTCTGTTATTATTTTATTTTTCTGAGAAATCTTTTTTGCATAAAAAAGTGTAAAAATAATTACTGGTCTTTACTATTTTTCAACAAATCGTTTCACATTATTTTTTTGCTGCTTCAAACACTCAACAGCTTATCATTATTATTGTTTGTTTCTTTTCTCTTCTTTTAAGTTAAAAATCCAACAATGGCTGACTATCCCCTTTGGGGTGGGGTGCCTTTCTATCTCGTGTCCCTATACCATCACCTCTTTACGTCTATTTAGTCCAAGGAGAGGTTTTCTATGCTTTTAATGACCCTTGATAATTTGAGCTGCTGGTTCATATGATGACTGACGTGTTAAATTGAAGGAACGTAAAGTTGGATTTATTTAGCAATTAGTGAGGGAACAACGTATTCTCACTTTACGAACCTATTATATAGAAGCAAGTCATTCAAAAACACAAAAAAGACC
>NZ_LRMO01000043.1:0-531 GCF_019266135.1 Bacillus sp. F2HM | reverse complement strand
AGATCCATTTTATCCAGGCGAGCGCATGTACCGCACAGGCGATCTAGTGAAATGGACAGAGGATGGTGAGCTGATCTATCTCGGCAGAATAGACCATCAGGTCAATATCCGCGGCTTCCGTATTGAGCTGTCAGAAATTGAAGCGCAGCTTTTGACGCTGGATTCGGTCAAAGAAGCCGTCGTGACAACGGTCAAAGATGCGGGTGATCAGGACGCCCTTGCCGCTTACGTGATCACGAAGAACGATACAGATACAGAGGACTTAAAAGAAAGCCTAAAACGCACACTGCCTGAATACATGGTGCCATCATGGATCATAAAGCTAGACCAATTTCCAATGACGGCCAATGGAAAAGTTAATCTCAAAGCATTGCCAGCTCCTGATATGGAAGCAAACCAAACGGTATACGAAGCCCCAAGAGATGAAGTGGAAACGCTGCTTTGCGGCATTTGGGAAGATGTCCTTGGCGTCAGCCAAGTCGGCATTCACGATCACTTCTTCTTCCTTGGCGGAGATTCCATTAAAGGCAT
>NZ_LRMO01000042.1:0-12706 GCF_019266135.1 Bacillus sp. F2HM | reverse complement strand
AGTCTAGGAAGGACGAGCATCGGAGCGGAGCGAATTTGACATTCGTGAGCACCGAAGCGCAGAACTGACAAAGAATGCGAGGGTTTGTCTACACGCTGAAGCCTGCAGATCTTCTGCAGGCTTCTTTCTATAGCTGAGGCAGATCCCATACCTTTTCAAGCATGAGATCGTCTAGACTTTTAAAGGAATATCCTTGTTTTTTCAGAGCGGTGATGGCATCATCCAGCGCTTCGGCATTGTCTCTTGAGACGGTATGAAGTAAGTAAATGGCACCTGGGTGCGCCTGCTTCATCATTTGATCATAAGCATACTGTTTTCCTTTTTGATGATGGATATGCCAGTCGACAAACGCTACTGACCAGAAAACCGTTTGGTAGCCGAGCTGTTTTGTTTCTTTTAGTACCCTTTCACTGAACACACCGCGCGGCGGACGAAGATAGAGGTTATCCTGTTTTCCTGTGATTTTGTACACAGCTTCATTGACACGATCCAGCTCTTCTTTGATTTCCTTTGTACTCTTTGTTGTTAAATCTGGATGATGATAGGAATGGTTGCCAATGATATGACCTTCTTCTGCCATACGTTTGACAAGCCCCGGCTGGTCCTTTACAAAGTGACCTGTCACAAAAAAGGTGCCTGGCACTTGATGTTTTTTCAGCACGTCTAAGATCTTGGGCGTGTACCCATTTTCATAGCCATTGTCGAAAGTAAAATAAATCTCTTTCTTTTTCGTGTTGCCTAAATAGAACGCATCATACTTTTTTAAGAGTGCCGTCAATTCTTTGCCCGCATCCGGCGGCCTGTGCTCTTTACTTTTCGCAAATCCCCAGTGGATGGGCTTATTAGACACGGCTCCTGCTTCTGAAAGAGGCATGGAAACAAAAAGCGCACATAAACAGATCAGCATGAATTTTTTCATTTACGTCACTTCCCGGTTTTTCTTCTATTGTGCAGAATAAGACCGAGACTCATACACCGATTCACCTGCCAATTTAAAGAAAAAAGCCCGCACTGCGCGAGCTATTCTTCCTTCCAATCATTTTTAAACCGTTCATATTTCGCTTCCAGGTCGTCAATCATCTGAATCAGTCTGTCTATATCCTCAACGTCTGTTGATTCAGGATCTAATGAATCAATCACATTCATAAACATATCTAATCGGTTCTTTAAATAATCAACCTGCTGCTCTTTGCTGTCTGCTGCCTTACCCATCGATACACTCCCTTTAGCATTTGTTTATAGCTTATCTTTTTTTCCCTTGTAAATCAATTGTGTCCCCCCTTGCGTATAACCGTGATGAGGCTTAAAATTAACTGTTGGCGGGTCTACGTTTGCCCGAATGAAAAGGAGATAGATACCATGAACCAAAAAACAGCACTTCGTCCGATCACACCTGCATACGACCCTTGGGAAGCCTATCTCGATGTGCAGGATTACGGAGAAATGAAGCTGACAAATATTGAATTTACGACAACAACATTGTGTAACATGAGATGCGAGCATTGTGCGGTCGGTTATACCTTACAGCCTAAAGACCCGAATGCACTGCCGATTGATTTACTGCTTCGCCGTTTAGATGAAGTTCCGCTCCTGCGTTCACTTAGTATTACAGGCGGAGAGCCCATGCTTTCTCTTAAATCTGTACGGGAATATGTCGTCCCTTTATTAAAGTATGCCCATGAACGCGGCGTGCGTACACAAATCAATTCAAACTTAACCCTTGATTTGGCGCGATATGAAGAAATTATCCCTTACTTAGATGTCCTTCACATTTCACATAACTGGGGCACTGTCGAAGAGTTTGCAACGGTCGGTTTTGCCATGATGGATCGAAAACCAACCTTTGAACAGCGTGAGAAATTATTTAACCGCATGATTGAAAATAGTCAGGCACTTGTCAAAGCGGGCGTAACCGTATCCGCTGAAACCATGCTGAATAAGCGCACGCTTCCATATATCGAACACATCCACCGGCAAATCGTCGAGGAAATGAAATGCCAGCGCCACGAAGTTCACCCGATGTATCCAAGTGATTTCGCCAGCGCTCTTGAATCATTGACGCTTCCGCAAATGCGGAATGCGATTCATCAGCTGCTTGATATTCGTGATCAAAACACCTGGATGCTGTTTGGCACCCTACCGTTTTATTCATGCAGCACAGATGAAGAAGACCAGCGACTCCTCAACCGATTGCGCCAAGAGAAAAATGTCACGGTACGAAATGACCCTGATGGACGCTCACGGTTGAATGTGAATATTTTTGATGGGAATATTATTGTGACAGACTTTGGCGATACACCGCCGCTTGGAAACATTGCAACTGATACATTGCAATCAGCCTATACACGCTGGATGGACACGAAATTAGCAAAAGAACTAAATTGTCATTGCCCAAGCGTGCAGTGCCTCGGTCCGAATGTTTTAGTGAAAAACAGCTATTATCAAGATGTTGATTTTACTTCTCGTACAGCCAGGGGGTAACCGATAGATGGACGATACATTTCTGACAGTGGTCAAAAACAAATACATTGAAATTCTCCTTGTTGGACTCATTCTTTGGCTTGCTGTCTTTATGATTAACAAAGCGCTTCAAATTTTCTTTAAACGAACTGAGTTTATAGAGGACAAAAAGAAGAAAACGATCGAGAGCTTGGTCAAATCGGTCACGCAATACACCGCTTCGATTTGCTTTGTGCTATATGTCATTTCTCTTTTCTTTCATGACTTTGGGAAAATTCTTGCGGGTGCTGGTGTCGCTGGGATCGTCATCGGTTTTGGCGCTCAGACGCTGATTCGTGATATTTTAGCAGGCGTTTTTCTCATCTATGAACGCCAGATTCATAAAGGGGATTATGTGACGGTGAATAACCTCTTTAATGGAACCATTGAAGAGATTGGTCTCCGCTCTCTTCAAATTAGAGAATGGAGCGGCAAGCTGTTAACCATTTCTAACGGAGATATCCGGCAAATCCAAAACTATAACATGCACTACATGCGGATTACGGAATCTGTGTTAATTAGTGCGAATCAAAACCCTGATATCGCCTTCCAAGCACTTGAATCAGCATGCGACAATTTAAATCAAATGCATCATGATTTCCTTAAAAAAGATGAATTCCAAAACGCCATTGAACCCTTTCAGGTTCATGGAATTATGGGTCTGAATAAGCTGAATCGCGGGATTGAAATCACAGTAAAGGGAATGGTCGAAGACGAAAAATACTTCGACGCCGCCCTCGCTGTGCGAAAAGAAATGATCAAACAACTTCATCAGCATGATGTCAAATTGCTTGAGGATCTCGCTTATCCCCAGCCTGCAAAATAACCTCATTTATGATGGGGTTATTTTTTTATTTGTTTTTTGTTAACTAGTTAATTATAATGTTATTTAGTTAATCAGTTAACAAAAGAGAGGATGTATGAAATGACAAAAACAGAAGCAATTTCTTTCATCAAGGAGATGTATCAAGAGGTGTTAACCAAGTTCGATGTAAAAAAGGTGGAGACTTATTTTTCACCTGACTATCAGCAAGTGACCGATGGGAAGGTTTCCACGCTTGATGAATTTAAAAAGCATCTATCCACATTAAAAGAAATGACAACACAGCTTGATATCCCCACCTTTCATGATGTGTTATTTGATGAAGAAACGCAGCAGGCGTGTTTTCGTTACACGGTACATGTTGACCTCACAAGCGGAGACGGGGGTTTAATAGATGTCACAGCTCTTTTCACCTTATTAGATGGCAGGATTATCCGATGTGACGAGCTGACTCGGGCTCACGAAAAACATGAAATGCTTGAAACGCTTGGGCACATCTGCTAACAATTTTCTTCACTTCAGCCCTCTAACTTCTATCCTCTTGACTGATTCATGTATAATAGATAGCAGAATGATTTCATGCAGCATGGGGACCCTCATACTGTGTATTTTCTAAGTGAAAGAGAGTGAATAAGATGGGTCGTAAGTGGAACAACATTAAAGAAAAGAAAGCATCAAAGGATGCCAGTACAAGTCGTATTTACGCAAAATTCGGGCGTGAAATCTATGTGGCTGCCAAACAAGGTGAGCCAAACCCAGAATCAAACCAAGCACTTCGTTTTGTCCTAGAACGTGCAAAAACATATAGTGTCCCAAAACACATTGTGGACCGTGCCATTGAAAAAGCCAAAGGCGGTGCGGAAGAGAACTTCGATGAGCTGCGCTACGAAGGATTTGGTCCAAACGGATCCATGGTGATCGTTGATGCCCTCACCAATAACGTGAACCGTACAGCTTCAGATGTTCGAGCAGCATTTGGGAAAAACGGTGGAAACATGGGCGTAAGCGGCTCTGTTGCCTACATGTTTGACGAAACAGCTGTCATCGGTGTCGAAGGAAAAAGTGAAGAAGAAACGTTTGAGCTTTTAATGGACGCTGACGTTGATGTACGTGACATCATGGAAGAAGATGAAACGGTGATTGTGTACGCTGAACCAGATCAATTCCATCAAGTACAAGAAGCATTCAAACAAGCCGGCGTAGAAGAATTCACTGTCGCTGAAATCACAATGCTCCCACAAAACGAAGTGACATTAGATGATGAATCAAAAGCACAATTTGAAAAGCTGATCGATGTATTAGAAGAGCTTGAAGACGTGCAGCAGGTTTATCATAATGTGGATTTAGGGGAATAAAAAACTTAAGCCATAGTAGTCGTTAGGTTCATTCAACTTCTACTATGGCTTTTTTTATTTTCTTTAAAAATCATGGATAAAGCGTTAATGTCTCTCCTATTGATAAGGAGATTAATTCATCCCTTGAAACCCAAACGTCAAGTGATCCTGAACAGGAATCCAAGCGCCGATTCCTTGTGAGGTCACGTTTTTTACGACGAGTTTTCGTTTATTTCCTTTTAGCACAAGGTACACTTCTCCGTATGTGACCTTACCTTTTTCGTTAATCGCTGGTGCATAGGCATGAAGCGATGCTGCTTTTTTCGGAGAGACGTGATATGACTGATCTCGTTTTGTTCCTGCACCAATCACGGTGTCAAAAGCGAGGGGCAGCTTTGTTTTTTGAATCGCTTTTTGCATCATCAATGTTTTCACATCTTCTGGGTTCGGCACTTTTGCTGTGAGCCCGCCGCTTACTTTCACTTGCTGCTTTTGAACGTATTTTCCAATGGCTGTTTTGTTGCCGCCTCTGTTATCAATGTGGTTCGTATTCACTTTTTTGTATTCCCAGTTGGCGACCGTTTCGTTTGAATCGTAGCTCAGCGCCCATCTCCCGAGGAAAATGGTCGCACGGTATCCAACCGCTAACGGCGTCCCTGAAATGCTGGATTCATTCAGCATTTTAATCAAAAGAGTATTCTCAATCGGTACACTTGTTGTTTTGAACAATTCAGCCGTCAGCTCGCTCGGCTGGAGCAGCGGCTGATCCTGTGACGCGTTTGGATACGTATTCTCCTTGGAGATACTGGCGACAGAGGATGGCACTTTAAATGGCTTTGCTGCCTCTGCTGGAAAGCTGTATAGAAAACTTAAGGATAAGAGAACAACAAACATGATGCGTAGCATCTTTTTCATATCATCACTCTTTCTCATTCATTTTTCCATAGTATTTTCCGCAAAGACGTCCCTTATCCACAAAAGATTATAAAAGGAAAAATCCAATCGCCATAATAAAATAGGCAGCGAGTAATGTGGCGCCTTCAAACCAGTTTGTATCCCCATCATTTGATAAAATCACCGTGAGCAGCACAGAGGATGCCATCGCAATGAGCTCTGGCAAGGAGAAAATGAGCGGCATCTGCTTGTCGAAAAATAGCGAGCTGATGACAAGAATCGGCGCGACCATCATGGCAACCTGAAGCGTGGAGCCAAAGGCGATTTCTACTGCGACATCCATTTTGTTTTTATACGCCATGATGACAGCTGAGGCATGTTCTGCTGCGTTGCCGACGATGGCTACAATAATGACCCCGATAAACAGCTCGCTCCAGCCAAACTGTTCTCCCACCGTATCAAATGTATGAACGAGGCGCTCTGAAATGTACGCTACTGCGATCGTCGAAAGCAGCAAAATGACAGTGGCAAACTTTCCAGACCATTCAGGTGTTTCTTCTTCCGTCTCCGCTTCACCTTGCATGCCCTCCTGCTTGGCAACATAGACTCCGCGGTGGCTGACCAGTTTGAAATAGAGCGCCGCAACATAAAGCAAAATCATCACAATGCTGATCCCAATGCTTAAAACAAACTGTTTATTCTCTGCCATCTCCATTGAAAACACTTCTGGAATGACAAACGCTACAATGATGGCAAACATGAGCAAGCCAGAGTTGTGCCTTGCATCATGGACATTGAACACTTGGCGCTTATATTTTAATCCGCCAACAAAAAAAGACAGCCCCGCCACAAGCAGTAAATTTCCAATGACTGATCCAGTTAATGAAGCAAGTACGATGGCCGTCAGTCCTTGCTTTAAGGCAAAAAACGATATGATTAATTCAACTGCATTTCCGAATGTGGCGTTTAAAAGTCCGCCAATTCTAGGTCCCGCAATGATGGCAAGACTTTCTGTGGCTCTTCCCATAAAACTAGCAAGGCCAATAATGGCGATACAATAAACGGCAAACATGATGACCTGCGGGAAATGAAGAAAACTGCCAATCACCGATAGCGGAACACCGATTGCGACAATCACAAGAAATAAACGATTCATACAGCCATTCTCCTTTACATATGTCTGACTGTTATTCTTTCGTGAGTGCCGGCATCGTATACATTTTAGATTCGCGCGTGTGAGAAGGTGATATCAATACTCCCTTTCACGGACTGCACCATAGAGCAATGCTTCAATGCAAGGGTGATCACTTTATCGATTTGTTCATCAGATGTTTTGATGTCTTCAAATAAGATATGTAAATGAATGCAGGAAATGTTGTTTACAGCTCCTGCCCTTGTCGTTTCAGGTGTGATCGTCAGCCCTTTATAGGATATTCGCTTTTTATGGCATACATGAGTGAGCATTTCTCCAAAGCAGCCTGCAATGGCTGAGGTGAACAACTGTGATGGGCGGTACCCCGTTTCTTCTTTTCCTGAAATATGCAGCTGCCCGTCTTCAATATGTGCGATCCAATGATCCTTTTCGTATGTCAGCTTCATTCCTTTTCCACCTTTCTATTGAAACCCCTATGGTTACATTGTACGATGAAAGCATGAACTTGTAAGGAGCATCTTATGTCGAGAATTCACTTTATGATTTTAATTTTACTTGTATCCGTATCTGGTTTTTCACAGGGTGCATTACTCCCTGTTATTTCCATTATCTTTGAACATGCCGGGACTTCTCCTACGTTAAACGGCCTGCATGCCACAGGCTTATATCTCGGTGTGCTGCTTGCGTCTCCTTTTATGGAAGCACCGCTTCGCCGGTTTGGATTTAAGCCGTTAATCGTCATTGGAGGCGCCGCTGTCTTTTTAAGCTTGTTTAGCTTTGTGTTTTTTGAATCTTATGTCGTCTGGTTCTTCCTCCGGCTCATGATCGGGATTGGTGACCATATGCTGCATTTCTCTACACAGACATGGGTGACCTATGCGTCATCATCAAGAAATCGCGGACGAAATATTTCATTGTATGGATTATCGTTTGGACTCGGTTTTGCCGCCGGCCCTTTTTTAACGCCGCTCATTGAGATCAATCCATCTTTGCCTTTTATTGTTTCTGGTGCCGTTAGTTTATGTATTTGGCTGCTTGTTTTTGTTTTAAAAAATACATATCCAGATACGGGCGAAGTGCAAACGTCAGAGCAGACAAACAGTTTGAAGCGCTTTAAAAAGGCCTTTCAATTTGGCTGGGTCGCCTTTATGATGCCATTTTGCTATGGCTTTTTAGAAACGACGCTTAATAGTAACTTCCCTGTGTATGCACTCAGAAGCGGTGTGACAGTAGATGCGGTTGCGTTTATTTTACCTGCGTTTGCCATAGGGAGCATTGTCTTTCAGCTTCCTCTTGGGATGCTCAGTGACCGGTTTGGCAGGCGCCGCATCATTTTATGTGTGACACTCGCTGGATCATTCTTTTTCCTTTTGGCAGGGATTTTCATTCAATCCGTTTTGGCTGTTGCCATCTGTTTCTTTATTGCCGGAATGGCTGTAGGCTCTACCTTCTCACTTGGCATCAGTTATATGACCGACTTATTGCCAAAGCATCTGCTTCCCGCCGGGAATTTGATGTGCGGGATGGCGTTTAGTGCAGGCAGTATTCTCGGACCGGTACTAGGAGGATTCTTTGTGCAAACGTTTGAAGGAATGAATTTACTTTACCTTGTCAGCATCGTGATATTATTTGTGTTTTGCTGCGTTCGATTTGGGAGAACGACGGCAGTGCTGGAGAGTCAATAAAATGGAGGGTCAATCGTTGTTTACATATCACATCACAAATGAGCCCGACTTTGGCATCTCTACATTTAGATGATGCGGACACACTATTTAGTCTTATTCAAAAGAATAAGGTCCATTTAGGGGAGTGGCTGCCTTGGGTTCATCACTGCAAAAGCATAGAAGCTGTCAAAACGTTTATTCAATCAACTCAAACCACCTACAATGAACAAAAAGGGTTGGAAGCTGGCATTCAGCTGAACGAGCAATTAATCGGTGTGTTCCGTCTGACATTTAATCAACAATTAGGCAATATCGGTTATTGGATTGATGAAGACGCGCAAGGACAGGGCATTGTGACAACCATCGTCAAATCTATGACAGATATCTTTGCTCCTAAAGTCGATGGATTTGAAATTTTTTGTCCTGCTGGCCATGTCAGGAGTGAACGTGTAGCGATAAACGCAGGATTTCAGCATGATCCTCACTACCAGTCAAAACCTGATACAGCTTTTATCCTTAAGCGATATATACGATTGTCGAAATAAAAACTCCCCTGCACCTATGCAGAGGAGTTTTTTCATTTAATGATAACCATTTTGCCCGTTTGCACTGCCGCTTGTTTTGTGCTTTGGCTGATGGCCTTTGTTTTGTTTCGTGTTGCTTCCGCCTTTTTTCGATTGTTTGGACATATGTGATTCCCCCATCCATCAAGATTGAACATGTTCGTTCTTCTTTAGGATGCCCGAATTTCTTCACACCTTGCCTGGTACGATTTTACGCTTATGTAAAAGCGCATTGAGCTCGCCGCCCAGGATAATCATGATGCCGGTTAAATAAAACCAGATCATCAAAATAATGATTCCCCCAATACTTCCGTACATCGCGCTGTAATTAGCAAACTCGCCTACGTAAAATGAGAACAGCATGCTCACTAAGATCCATCCAATTGACGCAAAAATGGCGCCTGGCAGAACAAATTTCAATTTCAGCCTGATGTTTGGGGCGAAATAGTACAAGGATGTAAACACAATCAATAAAATCAGCGGGCTAATGATCCATCTCATGGCCGTCCAAACGGTGAGAAAGGCATCTGACTGCCCGACTAATTCAGCGAGAAATAAGCCAAGTTCTTTTCCAAAGACAGGCAGCATTAAGGCAAAAATAATCGTGAGAACCATTGCGATGGTTAAGATGATTGATGTTAAACGTACGAGAATGAAGGAACGATTTTCCTCAACTTCGTAAGCATGGTTAAATGCTCTGACGACGGCATTAATCCCGTTAGATGCAGACCAAAGAGCGGCAATAATCCCGAATGACAGCAATCCGCCGTTACGGCTGTTCAGTGTCTCTTCGGCAATGGATTCAATCATGGAAAGCGCTCCTTCTGGCGCATAACCAGAAATGACGCTTAGGACATCCTTCGACGTCAGCGGCAAATATCCAACGAGCGTCAGCACGAAGATGAGAAACGGAAATAATGAAAGCAAAAAGAAGTAAGCAAGCTCAGCAGATTTTGCCAGTCCTTCATGCAGCAAAAAGCGTTCAATTAACGCTTTAATAAAACCCATACGCCTCATCTCCAATGATCAATCTTTCTATTTCGATCGAAAGTGATCCTTTGTTTCTTCAATAATCTCTAATACTTTTGGGGTTGTTTCCTTTAACTGATTGACTTGTTCATTTAAAAATGACAAATCATCTGAGACTGTTCGCATCAGCTGCTTCGTTTCTTCCATTTTTTCTTTCATGCAAGCAGAAATTCTGGCTGGCTCCTGACGGTATTCCGCCAGCTTTTCCTGACAGTCATCCCATTTGTCTTTGAGCGCGATTCTCGTTGGCCGATGAAATAATGTCAGCAGTGCGCCGCAAGCTGCTCCTATCACAGCTCCTCGAAGCATGATTTGATTTTTTTCTTCCATCTCGTCTGATCTCCTTTCAGTTAAAGGTGTTTCTCTTTTTTTACATACGTCAAAAAACGATCAATTCCTTTTTCAATTAAATCATGTACTTCCTCAAAGTTTCCAGTGTAATAAGGGTCTGGCACATCATCTCGATCGTCGTCTTCAACAAAGTCAAGAAGACGGCCAATAAAGTGATGTTTCCCATAGCCGGCTATACTGCGAAGTGCTCCTACATTTTCAGCATCCATCGCAATGATATAGTCGTATGCTGTGATGTCCTCATCTATGATTTGTCTTGCGGACATCCCTTCATAGCTGATTCCTTTTTCATCAAGCAGCTTTCGTGTTCCTTCATGCGGAGGACTGCCTTGATGCCAGCCGCCAATGCCTGCTGAATCAATGACAAAGTGCTCGCTTAGCCCCTCATCTTCTACTCGTTTTCTAAACATGGCCTCTGCCATCGGTGATCTGCAAATATTGCCAAGACATACGAATAATACATGAATCATCCTTCATTCTCCTCCTATCTTTTCCCTAAGACTCCCTTTTGAAAACCTTGACTTTATCATATCAAGTCCTTTTTCTTTTGGAAACTTTGCAAGAAAAGCTCTCATCGCCATTGACAAAATACACAAAAACAGGAGAAACTTTAGGAGAATTACACAAACAAAGGGGGATATTAGATGGGAATAATTGAGCAGTTTGTCACGACGATGAACAATTTTTTGTGGGGGCCTCCCCTGTTGATTTTAATTGTTGGTACTGGAATATACCTCACCTTTCGCGTTCTCTTCATTCAAATTAGATTACTTCCTTATTCTTTAAAGCTCGCTTTTTCAAAACAAGACAAAATATCAGAAGGAGATATTTCTCATTTCCAAGCGTTAATGACGGCTCTTGCTGCAACTGTCGGTACAGGGAATATCGTCGGTGTGGCCTCCGCTGTTATAGCCGGTGGTCCTGGTGCAGTTTTCTGGATGTGGTTTGCTGCATTTTTCGGGATGGCCACCAAGTTTGCAGAAGCTGTTCTTGCTGTAAAATACAGGGTCAAAAACGAAAAAGGCGAAATGTCTGGTGGACCTATGTATTATTTAGAGCATGGATTAAAACAGAAATGGCTAGGTGTGCTATTTGCTATTTTCGGCGCCAGTGCTGCCTTTGGGATCGGCAACCTGGTCCAGTCTAATTCCATCTCAGGCGTCATGAATTCTACTTTTCAAATTCCAACATGGGTAACAGGTATCATCATTACGGCTTTTACAGCACTTGTGATTTTAGGCGGAATCAAAAGCATTGGCCGGGTCACATCTATCTTTGTACCCGTCATGGCTTTATTTTACGTCATTTGCGGTCTGATCATTCTTGTTATGAATGCTGATCTTGTTCCAGGCGCAGTCAGTCTTATTTTCTCAGATGCCTTTACTGGTCAAGCCGTAGCAGGGGGTGCAATTGGGACTGTCATTCGCTGGGGTGTCGCACGAGGAGTTTTTTCCAATGAAGCAGGTCTTGGGTCAGCACCAATTGCTGCTGCAGCTGCGAAAACGGATATGCCTGCCCGCCAGGCTCTCGTCTCTATGACTCAAGTGTTTATTGATACCATCATTGTTTGTTCTATCACTGGCATTACCATTGTCATGGCAGATATGTATTTAACAGTGAAAAGCGATGCGCTGACTTCGTTATCCTTTGCTCACTTCCTCGGTCCAGCTGGCTCAACCATTGTGGCAATCGGACTGCTCTTGTTTGCCTATTCAACCATCATTGGCTGGTCCTATTATGGAGAGAAATGCTTTACATATTTGGCGAAGGATTCGTACGTCATGTATTATCGCATCGTCTTTGTGATGGCTGTCTTTTTTGGTGCCGTGTTTAAGAATGACTTCGTATGGGGCGTAGCAGATATGCTGAATGGTCTGATGGCCATTCCAAACTTAATTGGCCTTATTGGTTTATCGGGCGTTGTCGTATTTGAATCAAAACGAATCATTGAAAAAATTAAACAGGAGAAAAAAGAGAAAAACATCTCGGTGTCGTCTTAATAGCCCTTTTATTCTTTTGCATTTCTGTTAAAATAGACATATTATTCAACACATATGCAGGAAAGGACGTGCCGCCCTTGTCAGAGCAAAAAGCGGCTGAAGTCAATCAGCTGATTGAAGACATTTCGCAAAAGTTAAATATGCTGAACATTGGAGTCATCAAAGCCGAGGACTTCAGTCCAGACAAGTACGAAGATATTGAATTTCTACACCAAATGGTGATGAAAAAATCTTCATTCAGCCCAAGTGAAATGCAAGCCATCGCAAGCGAGCTAAAAAACTTAAGAAAATAATCGTGCAAAGGAAACTGAATTGCGGTTTACGCCGCTTTCTTCCATCCATGCACAGAAAAAGCCAGCACCCCGCAAGGTGCTGGCTCAGCTTGTAGACAAAGTC
>NZ_LRMO01000041.1:0-3550 GCF_019266135.1 Bacillus sp. F2HM | reverse complement strand
TGCTCGTCCTTCCTAGACTGCAAAGGTTTTCTATCACGCTGAAAAGAAGACAAAGTGCTAAAATAAAAATCATTTTAGCACTTTGTCAACGATCTGAAAGGACTGAGAAATCAGTCCTTTTTTATTCCTCTCTAAAAATGTGTCGAAAATGTGACGGTTTTGTGATTTGCAAACTAAAAAGGGGGCATGCAAAGTCTATCCTACAAACACACGTCATTCAGGCATGACGGCATCACGAGAGGAGAATTTTTGTGTCAATTAAATGGAAAGTCAGTCTCGTCCTATGCGGACTTGCGATGATCATCGGAATCGCCGCGTTTTATCATAATCAGCAGGCAAGCGGGACAGAGAAGAAGAAGGTAGCACCAGATGCGAGCTATAAAGAAGTTGAAATTGTGACCCTCGTGAATGACGGGAGATACTTGAGATATGCTGTGAACTATCCTGTGTTTCATCAAAAAAAGCTAGATCAAGAGATGAAAAGATTTGCAGAAACAGCGCTCGATAAATTCAAAACATCATTTAGTGAAGCAAGTGATGTCGATGAAGATCATCGATACGAATTAAACATAGATTACGAGATTACTCACTATGCCAAACAAACTGCTGCGATCAAATTCAATACATATGAATTAAAAGGCGGAGTAAAAGGCAGTCATGAAACGAAGATATTCAATTTTGATTTCAAGAAACAGCATTTTTTATCGATAGATGATCTATTTTTATCAAAGAAACAAAATCTGCAAAAATTGTCTCAAATGACATTTGAGGAGTTGAAAAAAGATCGCTCTCTTGCTGAAAACAAGCATTTGCTTAAACAAGGAACATCTCCTGAGGCAGAGCATTATCAGTATTTTGCCATCAAAGATCGTTTTATTGAATTCTACTTCCCAGCGGGGCAAATTGCACCAGTCAAGAAAGGCCCTCAAGTGCTGGCGATTAAGAAAACACTGCTTAAAGGAATGTTAAAGCCAGAATACATCAATAAAGAAAAGAACAAAAACGAGAAAAAAGAACCGATCGCAAAAAGAAAGATCGTAAAACTGCCTAAACAGAGAGTGTTCAACCCAAAACAAAAAGCCATTGCCCTTACATTTGATGATGGACCAAATCCATCAACGACTTCAAAAATCTTAACAGCTTTAAAAGAAAACAAAGGACATGCGACATTTTTTGTATTAGGAAGCAGGGTTCAATATTATCCCGATATGCTAGGTGAGATCAGAAAAGGTGGAAATGAAATCGGAAATCATACTTATAACCACCCTTTACTCACAAGACTGCCGTTAAAACAAGCCATCAAACAAGTAGAAGATACGCAGCAAATCATTGAAAAAGCAGGCGGGTTCACACCGACTCACTTTAGACCGCCATATGGTGGAACAAACGGGCAGATCAACGCGGCTGTCAACATGAAAGTTACGCTCTGGGACGTTGATCCTGAAGACTGGAAATATCGAAACAGCCAATACGTCGCCAACTACATTCTCACACATGCGTCTAGCGGAGAAACCGTCTTAATGCACGACATCTATGACACCTCTGCAAACGCGGCTGTCACAATCATTAAAGAATTGACCAAACAAGGATATCAATTACTAACGGTATCAGAGCTTGAGCAGTGGAAGGAAGCTCGGGCGAAAAAGGTGAATTGAATACGTAAAAAAGATGCGAGTCTTAGTGGATTCGCATCTTTTTTAAAGCCAATTATGAGAATGAAGGGAAAATATGTTAAGGTGATTGTAGAAAGGGAGGGCTTCGAATGGTATTGATGAGGTTGATTAGCATATATATGCTGACAGCGTTTAGTTTGGGATTTGTTATAAACTATGTACCTGGTTTGATGCTGCCCATCTATATTCTTGCGATGATTGGGCTCATTTTATGTCTCGCTCATATTGCGTTTCATTATATTCGGCGAATCAGAAATATGTTATTTGATGAGTAACGGGAAGATTTCTCCTATGGCAAAAACCTCCTGCTAGATGCGAGAGGTTTTATTTTTTCGGTTTTTACTGTTCTAACAGTTGGATGATTTTCTCATTGGACGCTTTGATTTGTCTCAAAAGAGAAACGATATTTTCTGTGAATCCCACGAGCACAACCAGTATAATAAGAATGTCTCAAATGAACAGTTCGTGTCATATATCCGGCAATTGATGTGAATGGAGAATGTTGAGGGGGATTCATTTGAAACGAGTAGACGTGGTTTCAGCTATTATTTATGATGAGGAAGAAAATCTATTAACAGTCAAGAATGTAAAGGGATATTGGGAACTTCCAGGCGGTGCTGTGGAAAAAGGTGAAGACCTGCAGCAGGCTGTCATCCGTGAAGTAAAAGAAGAGACAGGGTATGTTGTCAAAGTAAATGAACTTCATTCGGTTCGAGAAGCGTTCTTTCAAGATAAAAAACATCATGCGCTTATCATTACGTTCTTTGCGGAAATGATCGGGGGAGAGATGAACATTCTAGATCCGGATCAGGATATTGAAGAAGTAAAATGGGTCAGCACTCAAACCTTTCAAAAGCTAAACCCAAAGCTATATCACATGCTAAAATTAAACCAACAAACACAAGCCTTTTATGATTTTGAGGGGAATAGAACAATTGGTTAAATCCAAATTGATATAGGCATGAAGGAGCGATATTGATGTTTTTATACTACGGGCCTACAGGAGCTCCAGTAGAAAATCCGGGGGAAGAATTCATGAAAAGGATCTTCTTTCAGGAGGGTGAAGAGTATTGGAAACAAGGAAACGGAGAATCTTCCATTGAGATAGAGGAAGGTGGGGAAAGTGAAAGTCTAGTTTTCTTTTATACTGAACCGTATGGATTCTTTATCATCAGATATCCAGATTTTTTAGTCCCTTTTCAAAAGGTAGAAAAGATCGAAACGATCAAGCATTTCATAGCAGGATCACCATTGTATGTGCCATCATGCAGCTATGTTGATCGTAATCAGGCGTATGAAATCGTTCAACATTTTGTGACGACAAAAAAGGTATCTGATCTTGTTGAATGGGTCGAGTTGAGGAATATTCATTTTCAGCATGATGTGAAAAGGTAGGGGAGTAAGGTGAAAGTGTGTACAGAAGAAAGGATACATAGTTTAGATGAGAGTATGCATTTACATGTAGGATATGATGAGCAAGGTTTTGATTATGAAGGTGTGTTAAGAGTTTAAAACAGGGAGATGGCTATTGTTTTTTGATCAGAAAAGTTACGGGTTAACGTTTTCAACGGAATATGAGAAGAGGGACGAAGTAGGGCTAATATTGAGGAGTACCCTTTACTACAGGTTTAAAGTTTCGAGAACTCTAAATCATTTGAGTGCTGTTTTTGTATCTTTATTCCTATTTAATGACAAACTTTGTGTTGGTAAAATTGACCTTGTCAATGAATAGGAAGGAGTGAATTCTTCTGGGGAAGATACTTGATGCAAAAGCACTAACAAGTGCCATGGACACAAGGGCAAAACACTACCAGGAACTCCGCGAACAAATGGTAGATTTAAAAAAGGCATTACAAGGTGTTGCCAACCTCGGTGAT
>NZ_LRMO01000040.1:0-10229 GCF_019266135.1 Bacillus sp. F2HM | reverse complement strand
CGCCTGGATAAAATGGATCTAGGACAAATCGTTTGTCGGTTTCATCCGGAAGATTCCAGTAGCCTCTTGCCAGTCCTTTTCCTGCGATCACGAGCTCACCCGGTACGCCTGGCGGCGACAGGTCGTATAAAGAACCCGTGATGTAAAAATGTGTATTGGCAATGGCTGTTCCAATTGGAATCGTGCCTTTTTCTGGATCGATTATTCCGCTTGTCGCTACGACTGTATTTTCAGTCGGACCGTAATTATTGACGAGTTGATATGGAACCGGCTTTACCTGTTTCAGCTTGTCTCCGCCTGTTAGTAAATAACGCAGAGAATGGTTGTCCATTGACATGAACTGCTCACATAGCTGCGTTGGCAGGAAGGCGATGGTGATCCCTTCTTCATTGAAATACGCATTGAGCTTGATCATATCGAGGCGAATCGCTTCGTCGATAATGTGCAGCTCTGCGCCGGCGATCCACGTCGGGAACATCTCCCAAATGGAGGCGTCAAATCCAAAGCCGGCGTATTTCGCAGTTCGATCGTCTTTCGTCACTTGGAACGCATCATTGTGCCAGAATGCAAGATTCACAAGAGACTGGTGCTCGACCATGACCCCCTTCGGCTTTCCTGTCGTTCCAGAGGTGTAAATCATATAGGCGAGATCTGTTGGTTTGATATGAACCTGAATCTCGTGAGCTTCTCCTTCTACGGCATCTTCTATGAACAACACTTGACCTGTGAATGAAGATGGTGCAGTGAGTCCTTTCTGCATCAGAAGTACCTCTGCCCCGCAGTCTTCCAGCATGTACGCAATACGCTGCGCTGGATAATCCGCATCAATTGGAACGAATGCCGCACCTGCCTTGAGAACGCCAAGGACAGCGGCTGTCATGTCAAGGGACGGACGGGTGAGAATACCGACGCGGTCGCCTGGTTTTGTGCCGTTTGCGATAAGTCTTGAAGCGACTACATTCGCCCGATGGTTCAGCTCTTTATACGTCCAGCTCGTTCCGCAGAAGACCGCTGCTTTTTGGTGCGGTGCTTCTTGTGACTTAGCCTCAATCAAGGCATGAACGGTTTGATCTAACGGGACGTCAAGGTCTGGTCCTGACCATTCATTGATCAGCTCTCGTTTTTCCTCTTCAGTTATGAGAGATAGCGCTGAAATTGGCTGATTTAGCTTAGCCAGCATATCGTCTATGATTTTTTCAATATACCTGCTCCAGCGCTGAATGGTGCTCTTTTTAAACAAGGCCGCTGCATACTCAAAGCGCAAGCCCACTTGGTCATTTTCTTCAAATACACCGAGCGTTATATCAAATTTTGCATGAACGGTATCTTGCTGCTTTTGCGACAGCTTGAGTCCATTCAAATCCGGTAACGTCAGGTCACGGTCATCTGTTGTCAGCATGACACTAAACAATGGATTGCGGCTCGTGTCTTTCGGAAGATCTAACTGAGCCACCAATTCCTCAAACGGGAATTCTTGATGTTCATAGGCTGATAGGCTGCGATCTTTCATTTTTTCAAGCAGCTGCGCTGTCGTTTCTTCTGGCTGCACTTCGTTTCGAAGAGCCAGTGTGTTGACAAACATGCCTGGAACCCGCTCGATTGAAGCATGCGTACGTCCTGCGGTCACAGCACCTATGACGATATCTGTCTGCCCAGTTAACTTGGAAAGGAAAATGGCAAATGCCGTTTGCATCACCATGTTCAAGCTCACACCTTTTTCCGCCATAAGCGTTTTGATGGACTGCACCTTTTCAGCAGACAACCATCTATCGACTCGCCCTCCTTCAAATGACTGAACTTGAGGACGCGGAAAATCAAGAGGCAGTGCTAAGTCTTCCGGCGGCTGTGCATATTGCTCCAGCCAATACTGCCGCTGTTTCTCAAGCAGCGCCTGCTGCTTTTCTTCCTGCTGCCATACCGCAAAATCCTTGTAATGCAGCTGAACTGGCGGTAATGTCTTTTTCTCATACAGCTCTGCGAGTTCTTGAATGAGCAGGCTGCGTGTGACACCATCTGCAATGATATGGTGCATATCCATCATGA
Source organism: Bacillus sp. F2HM (assembly GCF_019266135.1). Classification (NCBI taxonomy): domain Bacteria; kingdom Bacillati; phylum Bacillota; class Bacilli; order Caryophanales; family Bacillaceae; genus Bacillus; species Bacillus sp. F2HM. The sequence goes on along the minus strand of NZ_LRMO01000040.1, from coordinate 8,186 downwards.
ATACATATTTCTCATCAGAAAGCTTCGCCACTTTCGCCCTCATTAATGGTGCTTGATGTAATGAGAATGGTGTAATGAATGACTCGATGACAGACTGCTCCTGATCGCCCTCTATTTCATCAATCTTTAATGTAAACGGCACTTGGCGATAGACTTTTTGAACGGGTACGCCGTCAATTTCTACAAAGGCTGTCCGAAGTGATTCATGTCTGTCGATCAAGGCTTGAAGCGATGCTTCCAGCTGCTTCACATCAAGGCTGCCTTCCATCATTAAAACGGCTGGCATATGATAAGTGACTGCTTCTGGATGCAGCTGCTGCAGTACATACATACGCTTTTGAGCAGAAGAGACGGGATAGAAATCTTGCTTTTCCGCTGGCTGAATGGATGTCACCACCGAAGAATCTGTTTCTTCCAAGTAGGCTGCCATTGCCCGTATGGTTGGTTTTTCAAAAAGGACTTTGAGCGGCACATGCTTGTTCAGCTTTGCCTGCACCTTCGAAATGAGCACCATGCCCTTGAGGGAATGACCTCCCAATTCAAAGAAGTGGTCATGAACACCTATTTGTTCAACCCCAAGAACTTCTGACCAAATGTCACACAGCGCCTGCTCAAGTTCCGTTTCTGGTGCCACATGCGCCGTACGGTTCATATGCACCTCATGCGGAAGCGGCAAAGACTTCGCATCCACCTTTCCGTTTTGGGTGAGTGGAATGTGATCGACTTTCACAAAGTACGTTGGAATCATATAATCCGGCAGTGTCTCCGCAAGATTTTCTCTAAACGTCAGTGTTCCAATGTGTTCTGGCGCTGTGTAATAGAGTGCAAGCTCCGGCAACCCAGACAGGTGCAGGACTTTTACATAGACTTCTTGAATAGATGCCAGAGCACGTGCGGCATGCTCAATTTCCTGTTTCTCAATGCGATAGCCGCGGATTTTCACTTGATCATCGACTCTTCCAAGAAACTCAATATCTCCATTTGCATGCTGTCTGACCAAATCCCCTGTGCGATACATTTTCTCTTGAGGATCATATGGATTTTCAAGAAAACGTTCTGCTGTTAATTCAGGCTGATTCAAATATCCTCTCGACACGCCTTCTCCAGATATATAAAGCTCTCCCGGCGCGCCATAAGGGACAAGACGCTGCTGCTGATTGCATACGAGCGCTCTTGTGTGAGCAATTGGCTGTCCGATCAAAGATCGTTCCTTCAAAGCGTCCAGCTCTAGCGGTGTGATCAGCTTGGTCACTGTACCAATGGTTGTCTCAGTCGGACCATAATGGTTCATGACTGCCACGCATGGATGCTGCATCATAAATGTTTCAACATCCTCAGGGATCACCGGTTCTCCTCCAAGTACCACCAGGCGTAAAGCATTAAATGAATGTTCCTTAGAATCTGCCATCATATGAAATAAGGATGGTGTCATTTTGATATAAGTCAGCTCTTGTTCATCAATCAACCGCATCAGACGTACAGGGTCTGTATACACGTCTTCACGAGGAACATAGAGTGTCCCCCCTGCTTTTAAAACAGGGAAAATGCTTGTGTAACCAAGATCATATGCATAAGAAGAAAGCAGTGCCGTCCGATCACATTCCTGCAATGTCACCTCATTTATCAGCCAGCTGACATAGTGTGATAGATTACGATGCGTGAGCTGTACACCCTTCGGCTTCCCCGTTGTCCCAGATGTGTAAATGACATAAGCGAGCTGATCAGCCGACACTTCCGGCAATTCTATTGGATGGCTTTGATGCACTGCTTGTTCAACCTGCACCACTTGAATCGACTTATGATTTTGATAGGAATCTGCTAGAGACTCATTTGTCACGATGACTTGTGCACCTGAATCCTCTAATGTGTAGCGGATTCGTTCAGCCGGAAAGGCCGGATCAATCGGGACAAACGCTCCTCCTGCTTTCATCACACCAAGCATGGAGACAATGACATAGACAGAGCGGTCAAGGATCAGTGCCACAGTTTGTTCTTTCTCGACGCCTCGTTTTTTAAGCTCACAGCTAAGTGCATATGACATATCCTCAAGCTCGCGGTAGGTGAGTTTTCTTTGATCATCCATGACGGCGATAGCATCCGGTGTTTCCTTCGCCTGACGTGAAAATTGGACATGGAATGGCTCATGACGATTCGTTTGCCCTTCGGCTTTTTTCTCCAGACGCTCTATTTGTTCATGCTGATCCAGTATATGGAGCAAGCCGATCTTTTCCTCCGGATGACGAACTGCCTCCCGAATGATCGCCAGAAGATGAGTTCCGAACCGGCGGACGGTCTCTTCTTTAAATAACGCCGCTGCATAGTCAAAGCTCAACTTTAATGCTCCCTCGCGTTCAAATGCTTCTAAAGATAGATCAAATTTGACCGAGTGATGCTGAATGGCATAAGGCGAAATGTGCAGATCGCCGAGCTTTAGCGCCGATACCTCCATGTTCTGCATGTTAAATGACACGCTAAAAAGCGGGCTCCGAGTTGTATCACGGTCTAATGGAAGATTCGCAATTAACTCTTCGAGCGGATAGCTTTGATGTGCAAAAGCATCAACACTTGTTTCTTTTATTTCTTCAAGCAGCTGTAAAAATGTTTTGGTTTGTTCTGGTTTTCCGCGCATCGCAATGGTGTTGATAAACATCCCCGGCATGTCCTGGATATCAGGGTGTGTCCGTCCAGCAACAGGCGAACCCACAATGATATCTTCCTGCCCGCTATAGGAGGCAAGCAGCACCTGAAAGGCGGATAATAAGAACATATACATGGTCGTATCGGTTTTCTGAAGCAGTTCATGAATGCGCTGAGTCGTTGCTTGATCACAGCCAAACATGAATCGTTCTCCAGTAAAATCACGTTCTGCTGGACGCGGATAATCAGTTGGCAGCTCTAAAACCGGTAAATCTCCTTCAAATTGCTTCAGCCAATACGCTTCATGCTCCTTCTGTTTCTCCGTTTCTTCTTCACTTAGCTGCCAGACAGCGTAATCTTTATAATGAAGGGCTCGTTCAGCAAGAGCTTCTCCATCGTAAGCCTTCGCCAAATCTTGAATGAATGTCTTCATGGAGCTGCCATCTGTAATGAGATGATGTGCTTCCAAGACGAGAAGATGACGGTTCTCACTGACTTTCAGCAGCTGAGCCCGCAAAAGGGGTGCTGCTGTTAAATCAAATGGCGATTGACGTTCAGTAAGAATTGCCTCCGCCTCTTCTTCCTTGATGTCATGAACGGGAAGGTCAAATTCAGTCCATTCATGCACCCTTTGGACAATGTCTTCTCCGTTCATATGAAAGCTCGTTCTTAAGATTTCATGTGATTGGATTAACTGATTAAATGCTGATTTGAGCCGCTGATATTCGAGTGTTCCTTCAAGCGTTAAGACGATCGGTATATGATAATTCGTGCTGTCAGGTTCAAGTGTCTGCAAAATATATAAACGGCGCTGAGCTGGTGATACCGGATATTCGTCCGCCTGCTCTGCTGGCAAAATAGGATGTCCGGTTTCTTCTTGACCATCCTGATCGATGTAAGCCGCTAATGAGCGAATCGTCGGCTTCTCGAAAATCACTTGAATCGGCACTTCCTTTTGAAGCACTTCTTGAACCTTCGCAGACATCATCATCGCTTTGAGCGAGTGCCCGCCAGCCATAAAGAAATGCTCGTCTACCCCAACCGTTTTCCCAAGAAGCTCCTCCCAAATGTCAGCGAGTGCCTTTTCTGTCTCAGTCTCAGGCAGAATGATTTTGATTTCCTCGCGATGCACTTCGTCAGGCTTAGGTAAAGCTTTTCGATCTACCTTCCCGTTCGATGTCAGCGCAAAGGTATCCAGCTTCATCACATGGTGCGGCACCATATATGCTGGCAGTTTTTGATTGAATACATCTCGTACTTCTTCTTCTGTCAGTGTCCCTGTGAAGTAAGCGATGATTTCCTTTTCATCTGAGGAGAGCTGCTGAACAAGTACAACTGCTTCATCTATGCCCGCTTCTTGGTGAAGCACTGATTCAATTTCACCAAGCTCAATACGGAAACCACGAATTTTCACCTGATCATCGGCACGGCCGAGGAATTCAATCTGACCATCTGCACCATATCTAGCCAAGTCCCCTGTTCGATACATCCGTCCTGACGGTTTAAAAGGATCTGCCATGAATACTTGATCAGTCAAATCTGGACGTTTGATGTACCCTCTTGAAACACCATCTCCGCCCACATACAGCTCTCCTGGGGCTCCAATTGGCTGAAGTCTTTGATAGTTATCTAAAATATAAGCTGACGTATGATTGATCGGCTGACCAATTGGGATCGGGCCCGCTTCATCTCCTCTTACTTCGTAAATGGTCGAGATGGTTGTATTTTCAGTTGGGCCATAGACATTCAGCAAGGTAATTGACGGATGATGCTTTTTCACAAGCTCCGCACTTTTTACATTGATCACATCACCGCCGGTGAATAATGTTTTTAACCCTTTGAACATTTGCGGCCGCTGCTGAGCGAGCTGATTAAATAAACCAGTCGTTAAAAAGAGCGCTGTGATCTGATGTGTTTGGATAAATTGTTCGAATCGGTGAATATCCAATAAAGTATCACGGTCAACAGGATAAAGCGTCGCCCCATTCAGAAGCGTAGTGAAGATTTCAAGGGTAATCGCATCAAAGCTGACAGCTCCTGTATGCGCCATACGATCCGACGTGTTCAACCCTATTTTTTCCTGAGAGCATGCTAACCTCACAATATGCTGATGCTCAATTTGAACTCCTTTTGGCCGTCCAGTTGATCCCGATGTGAACATGATATATGCCAATTGAGATGGAGACGTCTCGACTGATAACTCCGCTTGTGAGTGATGAGACATGCCGGTCACACGAACAGCTTTGATGCTTTCATCAACTGGCGGCTGGCTGTCAGCATAGAGCAAAATGGATACGCCGCTGTCTTCAAGCATCCAACGGATTCTCTCCTCAGGCTGAGCTGGATCAATCGGTACATAAGCAGCCCCTGCGTGTAAAATGGCTAAAATAGAGATCACCGCATCTGCTGATCGGTTCATATATACCGCGACAGCATCCCCCCGCTGAACGCCGTTTTCTACAAGACTGCTGGCTAAACGACGGATTTCCTGTCCAAGCTCTTCGTATGTGAATGTTCGCTCGCCTTCGACTAATGCCAGATGGTCAGGCTGCGCCTTGATACGTTCATGGAGCAGCTCAGGAATGGACAGGTGCTTCGGATAATCTCGCTCCGTCTGGTTCCAAGCTTCAATCTGCTGCTTTTCTTCTTCTGTAATACATGTCACTTCATGAAGGCGTACATCAGGATTGTGAATGATTTGCTTCATGAGGTTGGTCAGATGTTTTGATATGTTTTCAATGACCTTTTCTTCAAAAGCCATCGCATTGTATTTGAATGTCAATGTCCACGTTTCACCAGGATAGACAAGGACATTGAGATCGAAATTCGTTTGTTCAAATCCGTCCTTTACATCAATGGCAAAACCGAGACGTGCAGACATGGTGTCACCAGACAGCTCCTGATCTAAAGGATAGTTTTCAAACCCAACCAAATGATCAAAGAGTTTTCCTCCAGCAGCTGTTTTCTGCTGAATGTCATAAAGCGGCATAAAATCATAGTTTTCCGCTTCCAGTGCATGCTGCTGAACCGTTTGAAACAGCTGTTTAAAGGTCTGCTCCTGATCCAATGTCACCCGAACAGGTATCGTATTGATAAACAGCCCTGCCATCCGCTCAATCCCAGACACACTTGGAGGTCTGCCTGATACGACTGTTCCGAATGTGACATCATCTGCTGCATGATAGGTGCCTAAAAGAACGGACCAGACAGCCTGAAAAAGGTTCGGTGCTGTCACTTGGCATTGTCTTGCCGCATCTTGAATGGCTTGTACGGTTTGAGCGTCCCATGTAAACGTCCATTCCTGATGGTCATATTGTCCGTTCGCTTCTTTTTGCTGCAGCAGCCCTTGGTGCTGAACAGCACCATCCAGCCGCTCCTTCCAATAGTCTTCCGCTTCTTGTTTGTTTTGCTTTCCAAGCCACTGGATATAGTCCGCATAAGGCTTACCTTGTGAGCGATCCGGCGTTCGGCCGTTCCGATAAGATTCATAGTAATGAAACAGTTTTTTCATCAACACACCCATAGACCAACCATCCATAATAATGTGATGGTTGCTCCAAATCAGGTGCCAGTTTGTTTCATTTAATTGAAAAACAGCGACTTTCAACAACAGATCATTCGTTAAGTGAAATCCTTGCTTTCTCACTTGCTTTTTATATTGATCCAATACCTTTTTCTGCTCTTGATGATTCAGATGAGATAGATCTTCTCTATACACATTTAAATGACGTTCAGCCAGTACAACCTGACGAGGCTTTTGTAATTGTTGATAGACAAAGGCTGTACGCAGAATGTCATATGTCCGTACGAGTTCATTGAGACTCTTTTCAAAAAGATCGAGATCAAAATCTCCGCTTATTCCAAGCTCAAGCTGTGTGAAATAAGAGGAGGAATTAGGGTCTAGCATGGCATGATACAGCATGCCCTCTTGCATTGGTGTTAAAGGATATACCTTTTGAATTTTCTGCTTGCTCATAAGTCCACCTCTTCATTTTTGCTTAAAATAGATCCATTAGCTTTTCAAGTTCATCCATAGTGAGATCCTCATCCCCCACATCACTAGGTGTGATCTGACTCTCATCCTGTGATAGACAATGTGAGATCAGTGCCTTCACATTCTTTTCTAAGAGTTCCTTGAACTGTTCCATCGTACGTTCTTCGAATTCAAGGTGATGATAGGAAATCGTCACATGGAGCACTGCTTGTTCTACGAAACCAACAATATCCAGCGCATGAGGTTTCTCAGATTCAGGGCTCAGCGATTGTCCTGCATGCCATGGAGAGCGCCTCAATTCACCGCCGCCGATCTGTTCATCAAACTGACCAAGATAGTTAAAGCTGATATCTGGTGTGACTTGAAAATCAATATCGTCCTTCATCTTGTCAGGCGTTAAGTATTTTAAAACGCCATAGCCGATCCCCTTGTTCGGAATGTGTCTGAGTTCCTCTTTTAAATACTTGATCTGATAAGAAAGATCGTCTGCATGCGACATATCCAATAACACAGGATACATACTAGTAAACCAGCCGATGGTCCGTGATACATTAACCGCAGGGAGGATGTCCTCTCTCCCGTGCCCTTCAAGATGAATAAAGTGCCTGTCTTCACCTGTCCACTCTTTCATGGACAACCCTAATGCCGTCAGCAAAATATCATTGATTTCTGTTTGGTAGGCTTCATGTACATCCGTCAACAGACTGCGTGTTTCCTCTTCAGACAATGTAAAACGAACGGTCTGTGTATGAAGCATTCGTTGATCCTCCGTGACATGATCCTTTTGAAGCGGAGGAGCGGAATGCGCAAGCACCTTTTTCCAATAATCTCTTTCCGATAGCAGCTCATCTGACACAGCGTATTCAGTCAGCTTCTGGGCATATTCTTGGAAGGAGTGTGTTTTTTCAGGAAGGGTAAGAGTTTCCCCGCGCTTCGACTGTTCATAAAGAGCCATGAAATCTTCAAGGAAAATGCGCCATGACACACCATCAATGACAAGATGGTGCACAGCAAGCAATAAATGATCCCCTTGATCCGTTCGGAAAATGGCAGGTCTCACTAAAGGCCCGTCTGCTAGCGATATACTCGCCTGCACTTCATTTGCCAGCTTTTCTACCTGCTGGATTTGCTGTGACAGCTCTCCTTTTACTTCCACCACATCAATTGCTACATTGTTTTCCTCGATTCCTCGATGACGCTGGATGACGCGCCCTTCTTCGAGCGGATACACCATTCGCAAGGCATCATGATGAATCATGAGCTGTTCCAGTACTTGCTGAACGTTTTTCTCATTTAAACCATTTGGCGCATGAAGCATCATCGATTGGTTCCAGTGATGCTGATTCGTAAAGCTTCGTTCAAAGAACCAGCGCTGAATCGGTGTGAAAATGACTTCTCCTTCGACAGGTGATTGGTCGGCTGTGAGGAGATCGGCTTCCTCTATATATGGTCGCAGCTCTGCAATGGTCGGATACTGGAATAGAAGTTTCATATCGAGCTTCCAGCCTGCTTGCGTGAGTCTGCTTGCCATTTGAATGCCTTTAATGGAATCTCC
>NZ_LRMO01000039.1:0-10296 GCF_019266135.1 Bacillus sp. F2HM | reverse complement strand
TAAGTTTCTCTACAATCTGAGGCTCTTCTGATGAAGAGCCTTTTTTTATTGCAGGCAAAGAGGCTCCTCTGACGAAGAGCCTCTTTTTTGAGTGCTTGTTCATTACCTGGGAAATATTTTCATCATTTTAAGGCTTTGATACAGATGTATGTATCATAGTGATAAACCGAGACCTCTCTAAAGTGATATGCTGAAAACAGGCGGCTGATCTCTTCTTCACTGTACGATGAAAAAGATGTTGACCGTTTTTGTTCGTTGATCAGCTCCTGCTTTTGGAAGGATAAAAATACTTCTCCATCCACTTGAAGTACGCGGTACACTTCCTTCATGACTTGCTCAATATCCTTCAAGTAATAGATCGTCTGCACCGTAAATAATTTATTGAATGATCTGTCTTCAAAAGGTAATTGCTCAGCCTTACCAAGCGTAATGACGGCTTTGTCCTGTTCCGCAAGCTTCTTATGTTTTCTTTTTGCATATTTAATCATATGACGAGAGGCATCCACTCCATATACTTTGCCGCGGTCAAGTTTTTCAGCTACCTTTGATAAGGTGATGCCTCTTCCAGTCCCAATTTCTAAAATTCGGTCATTTTCTTGTATATTTAAGAGTTGAATCGTCCATTCATTGATATTATGATGATTTTTTTCCATATAGCGGGCAACCCATTTTGAGAACAAGCCTTTTGGTTCCCTCATTTGTTTTCCAATCCAGCTTTGAATCAATGTTAACACCTGCTTTTCACCAGTAAATAAAACTATTTACAAATTTTCTTACTTTTCATATCGGCTCTCACCTAACAAAAATTAAGACCTAGTCCTAATTTATTTGTCTTTTATAAGACGCTCCTTTTCAGAAAATGTTTCGCAGAAAGTGAAAATTTTTTTAACCCGAATAGGCGTTTTCATTATTTGTGCTCAGATTGATTTCGTTTTCTGCATGAGCTGCATAATTTATAAATGTATCTTGATTAGATAAAGGTGGTGCTAGATTATGGGCTTTGGCGGTTATTCTGGAGGCTACTGCGGTGGCTACGGTGGCGGTTTTGCAGGCGGATTCGCATTGCTTGTTGTACTGTTCATTTTGTTGATCATCATTGGTGCAAGCTGGATTTGCTAATGTAAAAGGAGCAGGAAACTATGACGTTTCCTGCTCCTTTTCTTTAATACCAATAAGTCCGGTACTGGTACATATAACGTCTGAGCATTTCCTCTTGCTCTCTTTGCATGCGGTATGGATTGCCGTACCCGTGCTTTAAGGAATGCGGAATAGATGCATACCCGTGCCCCACAGACGGAAATCTCATATATGGTGACATCGACATTCATTGATCACCTCACAATCACCTTTTACGGTATCATATGTGCAGGTGATCAATGTGGAGCGTGTCTAAACCTGGTCCTTCTCCATCGTATAACAATCAAGCATGGCAAGCATCATAAACATGTCAATCTCCTCCTTTTCACATTTTTCATTTCCTGTTTTAGTTCATATACATTAGTTGTTTCTGTTTCATTTCTTCATAAATTGTTTCGACTTCTTGTTCGTAAAGAACGGTCTCAATGTCCTTGTATTTCCGCTTGATCGTCAAAGTAATAAAAAATAAATGGATTGTCATATACGCTCACCTCCCTTCAGTTCGCAGCACGCGAAATAGCCCGCAGATCTTCTTTATCAGTTGACCTGCGGGCACACAAAAATGCAGATCAAAAGACAGTGTCTTCCAACCTGCAATGGATGATACGTGTGAAATCCTCGTTTACTTAAACAGTTTTGAAGCGTGCACCGTATAAGGCAAAGGAAGGACACGAACTCTTCCACAGGCTGATGACATGATGAAATTGTTGGTTGAATTGATCACAAGTAGATACGAATAACATATTCTTCAGCCTCCTTTACGTTTTTTTTAATTACTTTGTAAGTATATCCAGCAAGCACCATTTTGTAAACCTGTTTTTAGTCATATAGATGATTTTTGTGTTTTTGACTAAATTTCTACAGTTATTCTTGTCCGATTGTCCAATACAATGAAAAAAGCCTCCTCAGGCAAATGAGGAGACTTTCGAATTAATCTTCATCTAATTCTTGCAGTTTCTTTTGAAAGAAAATCGCGCGTTTAACACAAACAAAAGCTGCTAATAAGAAAACACAATCTATTCCCATCATCAGCATTTTTGGAGATGCTTCGATGTGCTGGTTCGGTAAGATCGTACCAATATATAAAAAGGTGCTGACAGCAAGCAAAATAAAAGCGTACTGCTTGTAATCTGTCACTAAATCACTCCACTTTTTCTTCACTTGTTTCACCTTCCAGTTATCAATGTCTATTCATAGCTTAACATAGTGAGAGAAAGCGAGGAGCATGTAAATCTATCCATTCGCCAGTGCGCTTAGTCCTTGCTTGATATCATGTAGTAAATCATCCACATCTTCAATTCCGACGGAAATACGAATTAAACCATCTGTGATGCCAAGCTCCTCCCGGCGGTCTTTTGGAATGGACGCATGGGTCATCCGGGCAGGGACAGAAATTAAGCTTTCAACCGCTCCAAGGCTTTCTGCGATTGTAAACAGCTTAAGCTGGCTTAAAAATACATCGACATGTTCTTCTTTTCCAATATCAAAAGAGATCATTCCGCCGAAGCCAGATGCTTGTGTTTTCGCAAGTTCATGTCCAGGGTGAGTATCGAGACCTGGATAATAAACACGTGTGACGGCTGCATGTTGCTTTAAAAACTCAGCGATTTTCTGTGCATTTTGTTGATGTGCTTCCATTCTTAGTCCAAGCGTTTTCATCCCTCTCATGAGAAGCCATGAATCCTGCGGTCCAAGAATTCCGCCTGTCGAGTTTTGAACAAAGTGCAGTTCTTCTCCAAGCTCTTTCGTCGCTGTGACGACAAGCCCGCCTACAACATCACTATGGCCGCCTAAATACTTAGTCGCACTGTGCAAGACAATGTCTGCGCCATATTCAATCGGCTTTTGGAAATACGGTGTGAAAAATGTATTGTCGACAATCATCAAGATGTTGGCTTCCTTTGTCAATTCGCCGATGGCTTTTAGATCCGTCATTTTGAGTAAAGGATTGGTTGGTGATTCAATGTAAACGGCTTTTGTTTCAGGTAAAATGGCTTTTTTCACCGCTTCAGGATCACTTGTGTCAACAAAGGTTGCAGTAATGCCAATGCGGTTTAGCACCTTTGTGATGACGCGGTAGGTTCCGCCGTACACGTCATCTGTCAGCACAATATGATCTCCGCTGTTAAACAGCATCATCACAGCCGTAATGGCTGCCATCCCTGAACCAAATGCGTAACCGCTTGCTCCTCCTTCAAGATCACGAATGACTGTTTCCAGGGCAGTTCTTGTTGGATTTGCTGTTCTGGAGTATTCATACCCCGTATGTTCGCCTGCTTTCGGCTGCTTATAAGTACTCACTTGGTAAATCGGCACAGACACGGCGCCTGTTCTTTCATCACCCGTTGTTCCGCTGTGAATCATCATTGTTTTTGGTTTCATGCTATTTTCCTCCCTCATAAATTCCTTTACTTAAATATCGCTCACTGCTGTCAGGAAAAATGGTGACAATGACTGTCCCAGGTGCTGCTTTCTTTGCTTCCTCTAAAGCGGCAAATAAAGCGGAACCAGAAGAGCTGCCGATGAGAACACCTTCTTTTTCAGCTGCTTCTTTCACCATTCGAAACGCATCATCATCACTGACAGTGTAAATCTCATCAAATAAAGCCTGCTCCATATAATCTGGGATAAATTCAAGGCCAATTCCTTCCGTTCTATGCGGACCCGGGTCCCCTCCATTTAAAATTGATCCTTCAGGCTCCACAACCACTGTTTTTAACGCCTGATTCTGCTCTTTTAAATAGGCGGCACAACCTTGAAAAGTTCCGCCAGATCCTGCTCCCGCCACGAATACATCGATATTCCCTTTTAAGTCGGACCATAATTCGGGACCGAGCGTTCTGTAGTAAGTCAATGGATTTACTTGGTTTTTAAATTGTAAAACACAATAGGCATTGTCAAGGCTTGCCTCTAATTCAAGGGCTCGATCAATCGCACCCTTCATGCCTTCTTTTCTCGGCGTATGAATAATCTCTGCACCGAGCGCCTTCATCAGTTGTTGTTTTTCTTGACTAAAATGTTCTGGTACACAAAAAATGGTCTGCAATTGATGCTTTCTTGCACTTAGGGCAAGCCCAATTCCTGTGTTTCCAGCAGTGGCTTCAATAATAGTTCCGCCTGGACGCAGTTTGCCAGATGCTAATGCTTCTCTGATGAGCATGTCACCTAAACGATCCTTAATACTTCCACCTGGATTCATCATCTCAAGCTTTGCATACACCTCAACGCCTTCTGGGACGCCAATCCCTGACAGCTTTAAAAGCGGTGTGCGGCCAATTAATTCAGTAATATCCTTTATGACAGCCATATGATTCCCTTCCTTTGTATGGAAAAGAAGGGGGGAACCCCTTCTTTTATTGTGTTTGCTTTATCATACGCAAGACAAGGTCGGTTGAGTGAATCGCTGCTTGCTCAAGGAATTGATCAAAGGAGATGTTGGATTCTTTCCCTGCAATATCCGATAGCGCACGAACGACAACAAATGGCGTACCAAAGAGCTGGCAGACTTGTGCAACGGCTGCGGCTTCCATTTCCACCGCATATAGCTCTGGAAACTTCTCTCTCACAAACGCTACACGATCCGGATCATTCATAAACGAATCTCCTGTTGCAATCGTTCCTTTTGCCACTTGAATATGATCAATTTCTAAAGCAGATTCTTCTGCCAGCTTCACAAGCTTTTCATCTGCAATGAAAGCAGCTGGAAGTCCCGGCACTTGTCCATATTCGTAATCAAAGATGGTCACATCTACATCATGATGTCTCACATCAGTAGAGATGACAATATCACCTACATTTAATGAGTGGTGAAAACCGCCAGCAGATCCTGTATTGATCACATAATCTGGCTGAAAGCGGTCAAGCAGTAATGTTGTGCTGACCGCTGCATTTACTTTTCCAATTCCTGATTTTAATAAAATCACTTCTTTATCTTCATAAACACCTGTTGTAAATTCACACCCAGCGATGTTTTCTTGTGTAGCATTTTTTAGTTGATCTCTTAAAATCGTCACTTCTTCTTCCATTGCACCTATAACTGCGATTTTCAAATCAAAAACATCCTTTCATTCCCTTTTCTTCGCTTCTACGATCCAAACAAAATCATTCATTTGATGAAAGGACGTGCTAAAACCTTCTTCTTCAAAGATTTGCTTTAGCACATCAATAGATGGATAATATTCCGTTTCTAAATCCTCTGCAAGCTGATCGAACCCTGCGGCTCTCGCTTTGTCGATCTGAGCTTGATGTGCTGCTTGATTTTGAAACATTGTATCAGCAAAAACTATTTTACCATCTGAGTGAAGGATGTTGCTATAGGTGTGAATGGCTTGTTTTTTTTCTTCATCCGTTAAATGGTGGAATGCATATGAGCTGACGATCGTATCTGGCTCAAAAGGCGGCGCTGGAAATGATAAAAAATCCCCATCATGAAATAGATCTGGCAGTCCTTTTTGAAGAGCCGCTTTCTTCATGGCATCTGATGGTTCAACACCAAACACGTTTTTATCAGCTGCAAGGAGTAGCGCTGTTAGATTCCCCGTACCGCTTCCAAACTCAAGAACATCTTGGCCTGAAAGGCGGACAATCTCTTTTAAAATAGCCGGATACCGGCGAAACACTTCTTTATACTGCTCGTCATGACCACTTACCGTGTCGTCATAAGAGTCAGCCCAATGATCAAATAAAGAAAGAAATTCACGTCCCATTTTCTTTCCCTCCACTTTATCTATTTATTCCTATGCGTATAGTATGTTTTATTCCGTCGAACAGTTCCTATCCTACCACAACTTCTGTTTCTTTCCTACTAAAAAATACTGGGAGAGACAGAAAAACATTTGCCCTTCTGAGGGAGAGAGATTAAGATGAATGAAGAGTATAGAGAGGTGAATCAAATGGATTTTCAGCTGGATTTTTTAAAGGATAAAATAGAATTTTTTGAAGCAACATCTTTAAAAGAACTTGAACAAAAGATCCAAAAACAAATTGAACATAATCAGGCGATTCTGCTGACTGTTCATTCTGTCAGTCATCAAACGACTGTGATCGATGAGCGGATTTTGTATACAGCAGTTGTTCATTTTAAAGCGAATGTCTAAACAAAAAAGATAGCAGATCTGCTATCTTTTTTTCATGTTTATCTTAATTTTTCAACCTTCACAGGTTTCCAGCCTTTTTCATCTACCCACGTAATTTCCACGCGGTAGCGTTCACCTGTTGATTTATCACGGATGGTTCCTTTTGCATCTTGAGGACCTCCGTTATTTCCTAACCAAAGAACGGTCATTTGATCTTCTGAAATTCCTGTCGCATAGGACATGGCTTTGATCATTTCTTTCCAGTCTTTTGAGCTGGAATCATAGGTTGCTGTATGTGAACCGGATTGCTCTGTTCCTACAGGCTCCCAGTCATCATTTTCGTATGTTTTGTCTACATCACTGGTTTTGCCGCCATCTGTTTCTTTGGCGTCTTTTAACGCATCTTTATTAGGTTTTTCTTCATCATCTGTCTTCTTCTTTTCGTCGTCTTGATCAGATGAATCATCTTTTTTTGCATCTGAATCATCGGATATGTCTTTCTTTGGATCTTTCACATCTTCTTGTGAGTTTTGTTTATTTTCACTTGTTGCAGGTGCCGTTTTTGATGGCTCTTTTGCTACATCTGTATCTTTCGGCTTATTAAAAATTAATAAACTCGATGCGACAACCAAAATAAGCACCACAACGATACCAATTAATATGTTAAGCACCATATTCGCCTTTCTGCGCTTATCACGATGTTCAAATCGAGAATTTCTACTCAAAATCTCTGCACTCCTTTGCCTCTGTTCCCTAAGTCGTTACTATTCTAACATGTCATGAAGGGATGTTCTATGTCTGTTTCTTTTCAATTTCATTGACCTTTTTTACAATATCATAAAACGCATCATTTGTCTTAGCCCGGCCACTTGTCTCATCAAGGTGAACAACAACAAGGGCGTATTTTGGTTTTTCTACCGGAAAGTATCCAGCAAACCACTTATGATAAAGCGAATTCCCCTTTTTGTCTTGACTGCCGGTTTGGGCAGTACCTGATTTTCCCGCTACATCGTATGGCAAATCTTGAAACCTTCTGCCGGTTCCCTTGTCAGAGGTCACCACCTGCCTTAAGAATTTTTGCAGCTTTTGAGCTGTATAGCGGTCTATGCTGCCCCCTTCAGGCCGTTTGTTTTGAAAGGACAGCATCGTTGTTCCGTTTTGATACAGCACTTTTTCTGCGATTTTCACTTCTTTTCGTTCTCCTCCTCTTGCGATCGTAGCCATCATATTCGCGATTTGCAGAGGAGTCGTTTTCACATTTTTTTGTCCTATTGCGGTTTGTGCAATGGCTTTTTTGACATGCTTGTCTCTTTTATCTCCCCACACACTGCCTGTTTCTTCACGATCAAACTGTTTGAAGTGCTGCTTATGATAGACATCCCCTTCCCAGCCAGCTCGATCTATGAGTCCAAGCTTTGCAGCCGTCTTTTCGATGATTTGATCATCTGTTTGAATGAGCCTTTCAGCAAGTGTCGCAAAGGTATAATTGCAGCTCTCTGAGAAACTGTCCGTCAGATTCAGCACTTCCTGTTTTCCTTCAGGCTCTCCATATAAATTCTTTCGACAGTCATACATGGTTTGTGGCTGGTCAAGGTTTTTTTCGATTGCTGCGGCAAGCACAGCCGTTTTAAAGACTGAGCCTGGTGCAATCGCTGTCAGCATGTAATTTCTTGCCTCATGCCGGTTTTTACTTGTGACATTTGGGGTACTCGCCATCGCGAGTACACTGCTTTTTTCAATGTCTAGCAGAACGGCACCGCCTTTTTCAACGCCTTGTTCTTTGAGCACCTTCTCCATTTCAGCCTGCATGTCTTCATCTATCGTTGTCTGTACCTGAAGTGGATAAAAGGAATGAGCTTCTGCTGTATATTTGACGTCCATACCGAACAAAGGGTTTCCCCTTCCATCCACATGATATAACAATTTTGTGTCTTGCTCGGGTAATAGAAATTCGTCAAAGGTACTTTCCAGCCCAAATGTGCCGATTTCAGTACGTATGGAAAGCTCTTTTTTGTCAGGATAACGCTTTCTGAGTAGTTCTGGATTTTCGCTTGTGAAACCTAATGTGTG
This sequence comes from Bacillus sp. F2HM, assembly GCF_019266135.1. NCBI lineage: Bacteria > Bacillati > Bacillota > Bacilli > Caryophanales > Bacillaceae > Bacillus > Bacillus sp. F2HM. The sequence goes on along the minus strand of NZ_LRMO01000039.1, from coordinate 2,014 downwards.
GAGGGCAAGTCTTTTTTTGTCCTTCTCTTTCATATATACGCCGTACACACCTGAATATTTCATATCATTGATGTCTTTCAGTTTTTTTTTCGTGATGTCATCTTTTAAAATGAGAGGTTTTTTCGTTTCTGTTAACTGTTTTTTGAGTTCATCCTCTTCCATCTCAAGAATAGAGGCGGTTTGCTGCAAGCGTGGAAGATCATATTGCAGGAAAGGAAATAAGATAACCGCAGGCTGTTCTTTTGTAAGAAGTGCTTGGCCGTTTCGATCTAAAAACTCACCGCGACCGTCTGAAATAACGACTTCTTCTGTTCGCTGTTTGACACTTTCTTGTATTAAATTGATATCAAGCTTTGAAAACGATTCTGTGAAGAACAGCTGAATTTCTGCCAGTCTCATCAGAAGACCGAGCAATAGTATAAAAATAACCGCACCTGTCCATTGAATTCTTCTTTTTTTGCGCATAAAAACACCTCGTCCCTATTGTGGACGAGGTGTTTACCTGATAAACGTGATTATGAAATTTTTACAATTTGGACGAACATTTCTCCGCCCGGTGTTTGAACAGTTACTTTGTCGTCTACTTGTTTACCTAAAAGGCTTTTTGCAATAGGTGAATCGTTTGAAATCTTGCCTTCGAACGGGTCAGCTTCTGCACTTCCCACAATTGTGTAAGATTCTTCTTCCCCGTCTGGTAATTCAACGAATGTCACCGTTTTACCAAGTGAAACCACATTTGAGTTTCCTTCATCTTCGATAATTTTAGCATTACGAATCATATTATCAAGCGTTGTAATACGTCCTTCTACAAACGCCTGCTCTTCTTTAGCAGAATCATACTCCGAGTTTTCAGAGAGGTCTCCAAAACTTCTAGCGATTTTAATACGCTCTACAACCTCTTTACGTTTAACCGTTTTCAAATATTCAAGCTCTTCTTCTAATTTACGTTTTCCTTCTTCTGTCATTGGAAATACTTTCTCTTGTGCCATGAATCATTCACTCCTTCTATTAATCCTCATCATACAAACTTTCTGCACGTGAGTGACGACTGAAATATACAAGAATGAGGACATGTTCAGGCCCTCATTCCTTCTGTACCATATTCGTAAAAGTCCATCTTACATGGCGTCCCTTTTAGATGCAACTATTATGCCTTTTATTAGACAGGACCACTCGCAGCGGTCTAAAATCGCACAAACTGTGGAAAGGCACAGGAAGCTCCTGTACCTCGTTCGGCCATTTCGATCATATGTAGAAGAATAGCTTATCCATTCTCCATCTTCCAATACATAATATGGTCAGTGTACGATATGTCTATGCTATATTATTACAAAATTGCATTTTGATCAAGAATTGTTTGAAAATTTGTGATGATTTGTTTGTCGTTTTTTTAATATACTTTTTCAACTTCATTCTTTCGCTATGTGGTAGTGATTTCCCCATCTCTTCTTTTCTTCATTGTTTTCTTATCATATCAAACCCTCAAGATTCTTTCCGAGAATACTGCTTAAATAAACGTTCACACATTATTAACAAATATTTACAAGGAAATATTTGGTTTTTGTTGAATTTCATCAATGCAAGACCAAATACATGCTAGGGAGTGTTTTAAATGAACATGAAGAAAACAATTGTCTCTGTTCTATCCATCTCTACCTTATCTTTTTCACTAATGGGCATGGCTTCAGCCAAAGAAACAGCGGATTTCACAGTCAATAGCTGCTCCTCGGGATTTAAAACATTAGATGTAATTTCGATTCAAAATTACGATTTACCTATGAGAGTTGGTGAGCAATGCTCAGTCTATAATGCTGCAGCAACACGTTATTGGACAGATAACCAGAGTGTTGCTTCTGTAAGCTCTAGTGGGCTAGTGACCGCTCATTCACGTGGCGATGCCACTATCACTCTTTATAAAGGAACGTCTGTCTTAGGACAAGTTTTTGTGAGAGTTTGGTAAGATGATGCTGAAAAGACCTTTACAGTGTAAAGGTCTCAGACCGTAGACAAACCC
>NZ_LRMO01000038.1:0-56470 GCF_019266135.1 Bacillus sp. F2HM | reverse complement strand
TGCTCGTCCTTCCTAGACTTCAAAGGTTTTCTATCACGCTGAAAAGAAGACAAAGGGCTAAAATCAAGATCATTTTAGCCCTTTGTCAACAATCTGAAGCCTGCAGAAGACCTGCAGGCTTTTTGATTATTTTACGATGAAACAAAAGAGGGTACTATTTAAAAATCCTGAACCACCCTTTATGTTTAAACCACAAAAGCATCCCTGAGACGAGGAGACCCATGAAAATCAGCACGCCAAAATAGCCGTATTTCCAGTGTAATTCAGGCATGTTGTCAAAGTTCATTCCGTACACCCCAACAATAAAGGTCAGTGGAATAAAAATGGTCGACACAATGGTCAATGTCATCATGATCGCATTCATCCGGTTGGAATTCAGCGTCTGATAGCTGTCTCGTAAATCGGCTGTCATATCACGGTTTGACTCAACAATTTCGGTTAGTTTTAATAGATGATCATAAATGTCATTAAAATACGCTTGGCGGTTTGTATCGCTTTTCATCATATTTGTGTTCACAATACGATATAAAAGGTCCCTCATCGGGATAATCGTTCTTCGCAGTTTGAGTAAATCTGAGCGAATCCCAAATACTTCGTTCATCAACGTGCCATACGTTTTATGCCCTTCTTCATCCTCAATTTCATTCAGCCTGTCTTCAATTTGATAAATAATAGGGAAATAATCATCAACAAGCTGATCAATCAGCATGTAGGCAATATGCTCAGGTCCGCTGTTTCTCGCTTTATCAGACCCTTTGAGCTTTCGAATCACACGTTCAACGTACGGCGCTTCTTTCAAATGAAAGGTCACGATATAGTTTTCACCAACAAACAGATCGACTTCCTCAGAACGAAGCGTTTTTTGATTAAGGGCATGCAGCACGAAAAACAAATATCCTTCATAAAAATCAAGCTTGGGACGCTGTAAATAATGAAAACAATCTTCAATCGCAAGCGGATGGAAATGAAAATATTCCTTTAAAAGCGCTGCTTCCTTTTCCGTTGGCGCATGAAAATCAATCCAATACCAGGCGATATCGGGGCTTGAAATCTGCTGCAATGTTGCATGTTCAATCAAGTCGCCGTTTTTTGTCACTGCAAGTTTTCTCAGCATGTGCACCCCTCCAGACTTGCATTATATCATGAAGCAGCACCGGTGAACTTATACGTTTTCTTCATAAAAAAAGCCGATCTCATTTTTGAGATCGGTTCAATGTGCGTGTATGATTGATGGATAAAACCGAGAATTAAGGACGACGGAAGTTGACGAAACCACCATTACGGTCGAACCAGCCTCTAAATGCCCAGTTGATGTAGCCGCCGTCACCTTTGTTTGTGAAAGATCCATTTTCGAATACCCAGACTCCGTACGTAATACTTCCGTATTTCACAGTAGCAAACGTTTTGACGCCGTTGAAACGAGTCTCATAACCTTGGCTTAAGTTAAATACCATGACATTGTATTTTGCGCCAGCAGCATAGAAAGCAGACTCCATTAATCCTTTCACAAAGCCTTCACGGTTTGTGTTAGCATTTGCAGCATTGATTAATGCATTCGCAATACCAAGTACGTCAAAGTTAATATTAACGTTTCCTGCAGTTGTAGATGCTTTACCTTCAGCAGCTTTGTTTAAAACGGTTTGCTGTAATGTAGTAGAAACAGGTGCTGAAGTTTTTGGCTCAGCAGCGTCAGCGAATACTGGCAGTGTCGAAGAAACAGCAGTGGCAAGGGCAACAGAAAGAATTGTTTTTTTCATTGGTCGGATCTCCTTTGTTTTAAAATTTTGGGTCTTCTTTTTTGTAAAATGTGAAACTAAGTGAAGCCGGTCATCAATGAGGTAAATATGTTCCTGCAAGATAAAACAAATGATTGCCTAATCCGCTAATTTCTTTGTTCACCTCCTTGATATGTCATAATTATACAAATATTTTTAGAATGGAAGATATCACCCAGAGGTTCTATTTCTAATTTAAGGAAAATGAGCCTAAAATGTTGCAGGATGCTGTCGAATTTTAGCTGAATTCGACTAAAAACTTTCATCTATCCAAAAGGAGAATGACCACAAATAAGGAAGATATAACTGATAAATTCTTGTACTCTTTATGTTTAAAAGTATTCAATCTAGAGAATCATTCATGCAAAATGAAACAATCACATCTGCGTATGTTTGCAGAAAGGAAGAGGACATGTATGTGGGAAAAACAGCTGGCGGTAGAGCCGCCGTATCATTTCGATCAAGTGCTTAGACGCTTATCAAGTGATCCATTAAAAGCAGTCGATTTGAGTCAAAGAGAAATCAAAGTGCCGATCAGATTAGAGCAAAAACCGTACGTGGTCATCGTTCAAGCTACTGGAACAAAAGATGCGCCTATGTTCCGGGTGCAATCAAACGGCCCAGAGGAACCCCTTCTTTCTGAGGTGAAACGGATATTTGGCATGGAGCATCAATTACACATGATTCAAGACCATTTTTCTCAAACCAATCTAGCGCCCATTTTTGAGCAGCATATCGGAACGCCGCTCATGCTTGATTTCCATTTATATCATTGTTTAATGAAATGCATCATTCATCAGCAGCTTAATCTTTCGTTTGCTTACGAGCTCACGAAACGATTTGTCCATACGTACGGCGAGCAAATAGAAGGTGTATGGTTTGATCCTTTACCAGAAACCATTGCCTCTCTTGAAACAGATGATTTGAGAAAGCTTCAATTTAGTCAGCGAAAAGCAGAATATGTCATCGATGTATCGAAACGAATTGTGAGCGGCTCACTTTGTTTAGAGGAATTACACGATTTATCCGATCTGGAGGTGGAAGAGCGATTGCTTCCGATTAGAGGGATCGGCCCGTGGACGGTTCAAAATGTGCTCATGAATGGGCTTGGAAGACCAAATCTTTTCCCGATGGCAGATATCGGCATTCAAAACGCAATCAAACGACACTTCGACCTGCCTGAAAAACCGACAAAAGAAGAGATGGCAGCGCTAAGCAAGGAATGGACTCCATATTTAAGCTACGCTTCTTTATATTTATGGAGAAGCATTGAGACAGATAAATAACGGAAAGGAATTTTCTCTCTTTGTCTAAGACGTGATATACTAATGAGATGGAATAAAATGAAGACAACCTATCAAGGGTTCAAATAGAACGGAGAGAATAAAGTGAAAGAAAAACAGCAAGGTGCCCTTTTGCAAAAGGGACAGCAGTTCCCGCTTACCATTAAACGCCTTGGCATTAATGGTGAAGGGGTCGGTTATTTTAAAAAGCAAGTGGTCTTTGTCCCAGGTGCACTTCCAGGTGAGGAAGTGGTGGTTGAGGCAACGAATGTCCAAGCAAAATATGCTGAAGGTACAGTGAGGAAGGTGCGAAAGCGCTCCGAGCATCGAGTCAAACCGCCATGCCCAGTATACGAAGAGTGCGGCGGCTGTCAGCTGCAGCATTTGGCGTATGAGCAGCAGCTAAATGAAAAGCGTGATATTGTCATTCAATCAATGGAGCGACATACAAAGCTATCGGTTGAAAAGCTTGATATTCGGCCAACGATCGGCATGGAAGATCCGTGGCATTATCGAAACAAAAGTCAGTTCCAAGTAGGACGTTCTCACAGCGGAGACATCATTGCAGGACTTTATGGACTAAATTCCCATAAGCTTGTACCGATCAAGGAATGTATCGTGCAGCATCCAAAAACGAACAAAACAACAGGCGTTGTCCGCAAAATTTTAGAGAAATTCGGCGTATCGGTCTACAATGAACGGACAAGAAAAGGTGACGTACGCTCGATTGTCGTGCGTGTGGGCTTTGAAACAGGTGAAGTACAAGTCGTTCTTGTCACATCAAAACCTGAATTTCCAAAGAAAAAAGAAATCGCCGAAGCCATTCAAAAACGTCTGCCAGAAGTGACGTCTATCATGCACAATATTAATGGTGAAAAAACGTCGGTCATCTTCGGCCATAATACATCTCACCTAGCTGGAAATATGGTCATCCAAGAATTTTTAGGAGACGTCTCTTTTGAACTAAGTGCACGTGCTTTCTTCCAATTGAATCCGAAGCAGACGCTAAAGCTTTACGATGAAGCGAAAAAAGCGGCCAAACTGACAGGAAAAGAAAAGGTTGTCGATGCGTATTGCGGCGTTGGAACCATTGGAATGTGGCTTTCAGATGGCGCCAAAGAGGTACGAGGAATGGATGTCATCAAAGAATCAATTGATGATGCCAAGAAAAATGCCAAAAAACACGGCATGAAAAACGCGACCTATGTGACAGGAACAGCTGAACATTGGCTGCCAAAATGGGTCAAAGAAGGCTTCCGTCCTGACGTCATCGTCGTCGACCCGCCAAGAACCGGCTGTGAGCGCACCTTCTTAGACACCGTCAAACAAGTCAAACCAAAACGCTTTGTCTACGTCTCTTGCAACCCATCCACACTAGCAAAAGACCTTGAATACATGTCAAAAGACTACAAAATCGAATACATGCAGCCAGTTGATATGTTTCCGCATACCGCGCATGTGGAGTGTGTGGTGTCTTTATCTCTTAAGTAAAAAGGAAATGACAGCTATGATGGACCGAAACCAGCAATAGAAAAGGCAGTATCTAAATGATAAAAACCCTTCCAACAGGAGGGGTTTTACTTTAACTAACAATCTATTTTTCCTATTAGGATTCTTATTGTACTGAGTCCTCTATAATGAGACACCCATCATGTACTCTCGATTCTCAAAACAACTCATGTCTCACTCAATTATCAGCTGGATGAATATAAAATCAAGGTCTTCGGCAAGGTGCTCTTTAAATATAATTTTAAGTATTTTAATGGGAGTGATTCAATATGAGACTGAAAGAACATGAAATATAACAACTTTATACATTCGTAAGAGGCCCGCCAAATATTTAATCATTAAACTCAAAATGATAATTGGAGGGATTATGATGAATGACAAACAGTTTTCTTCATTTATAAAACAAGCAGATGAACCTTTTGTTGGGTGGGATTTCTCATTCATATCTGAAACTGGAAGAATGAAAAGTGAGCTGCTTTCATGGTCATATGGTAGTATAGCTACTTCTCTTGTTCAAAATGCAAAATCAATGCTGGACATGGGAACAGGTGGTGGAGAGTTTTTATCGAAATTAAGACCTTTTCCAACGTCAGTTTATGCTACAGAAGGTTACTTGCCTAATGTACCTATCGCAAAAGAACGATTAACACCTTTAGGAGTGAAGGTAGTTCAAATTTCTAATGATGGAAATCTTCCGTTTGAGACTGGAAAATTTGATCTTATCATCAATCAACATGAGTCATTTTCATCTAAAGAGGTGAGAAGAATTATCTCGAAAGAAGGTATTTTTCTAACTCAACAAGTCGGTGGACTCGATTGCATAGAGATTAATGAGAATCTAAGGGTACCAATAAATAAAGATTTTATTGATTGGAACTTAAAGAAAGCTTTAAACGAAATACAGGAGAATCATTTTGAGGTGTTGAAAAGTGCAGAAGAGTTTCCTGTTCAAAGATTTTATGATATTGGAGCATTGGTGTATTATCTGAAAGCAATTTCTTGGCAAGTGCCAGGTTTTGAAATAAGTAATTTCAAGGATGAATTATACACCATTCATAAAATCATTGAACAAAAGGGTTATTTTGACGCAAAACAACACAGATTTATTATTTTAGCTAAAGCAGTTTAGTTGGAAATGGAGCCTTTGATATATTTGAAGGCTCCAGCCTAATTTTGAATAGATGCCACCACGAAACAAAAGATGAAAAATAATAAAACGTACGATTCAGTTGATCATATGGTTCCTTTTATTATTGTCGGGCTTGAAAGCATTCTAAAAATAGAGGAGGATAACGATGAGCCAATTTGATAGTCTAACAAAATACATACCGATGCTCCGCGAGGACCATATCGGAGAATGGGTGATCGATCAAGAAAATGATGGAACAGCTGAACGCCCAATCCAGATGCCTTTTGTGCATTATTCTGAAACGGTCCAACGCTTTATCGAAGATGTCTATACCTTTGCAGAACAACATCAAGAGATGGAGCTTACCCGCTACAGAGAAATCCTCAAAGAAAATGGCATTGAAGGTGGATTGAACGATATCGAGAATGTGGACATTTCAAATTTAAATGTGCAGTGTGTACTTGCTCTCATCATGGGGGTTGTGAGAGCTGAGCGGTTTTGCGAGGGTTCCATATTCAATTCTTTTAAAAGTGGAACCATGTTGAAGTGTCTTGAAAGATTGGATTGTTTGGAGTAGGAGCGATGAGCGGTTTATTTCAATTATTGGAGTGATCATATGAAAAATAAAACAAATGTAGCCGATACTATTCCTTCTATGAAAATAGAAGAAATTGATCAAATATTATTATATGATCTTGATGCAATAAAAATTGAAAAAGAAGATGAACGTGTAAGAGAATAAAGTAAGTTTGGAACGGGTTTATGAATGATATGAAGATTGTTGAGCAGATGGGATTGTTAGAAAAAATTTTAGGATAATGGGCAAAGCCTAGATTTTAGAGAAATCTAGGCTTTTTTGCGCTTTTGGAAAATTTATTCAACTTCATCAAATGATTATGCAAATGAAATTCTTCTGTTGACTTTCCCCTTTACTGAAAGGTTTATACTTTGATCAGATCAACAAAACGGAGGAGATGCAGGATGTTCAAAATCGGTGATTTTTCTATGTTAAGTAAAGTGCCTGTCAAAACCTTAAGGTATTATGATCAAATTGAATTGGATGCGAAACCTGTGCGAACAGTGGTCAAAGGATTTTAATACAAAAGTGACTAGCAAATGATCAAAAAAGCAAAGAGAACGATTGTGAAGGGGAATTTGTGAATAAAGATATGAAAATCCCTTTTTTTAGGAGAATTCTATCAATAAATCAATCAATCAGAAAGAAAGTCTCAGAGCGGGTTGTACGCAAATGGCCCCATTTTATGGGGCTTTTCGTTTTTCGTAAAAGTCTAGCTTCCACGGTTCTGCCATGATCACTTCTGTAAAGATCTGATCATCTCTTTGTCATACTTTTGAATGAAATTGACTTAATAGAATTGACGCAAGCACCATGAATAGGTGAAGATGAAATAAACTGTAAGATAAAGGGAGTCGAATAATGATACATATCATATTTGGGGCGGCAGCTGCCGGTAGTTTAAAACAAGCAATACGTGAAATGAAGCAAGATCAAATAGATAATATTATCGCTTTTGATGATATTTATTCGATTGGACCACTTCTACATTTACACGAACATGAAGGACAAGCGAACCGTATAGAGTGGCTGCGTAACGTGATGTCAAATGAATTTGGCTATTTTGACGACATGGTTAACGATCAGCACAGAATGCTGCAGCAAATAAAAGAAATAAAAGCTGGCAGTCGTATACTCATCTGGACAGGCAGTAATGCCCATGAGCAAATTGGCTTGCGATATGCCGTCTATTTATTAAAAGAAAAAAGGGTTGAATTGTCTGTAATCAATACAACGACAGCATTTGATCAGCTGTTCAATACGAATACAAGAAGAATGATCCTTCGACATTCCGGAGAAATCACATCTGAAAAATTTAAAATTTTGTATGAGAGTAAAGAGCATATTCACCCAGTGACAAAAGAAGAGAGAGAAAGATTACAAAATGAATGGCTTTCACTTGCTAAAGAAAATCATACGCTGCGGATATGGCAAAAAGGACAAGTGATCAGCGTACCAGAAGATGAATTTGATGCTTATTTAGTGAAAATGGCTAAGCGGCTTCATCAGTCCGCGCCAGAAGAGGAGTATATCGTCACTCCACGCTTAATAGGAGAAGTCATTGGTCATTTAGATCAGTATATCGGTGATGATTTTATTGAATATCGATTGAAGACATTAATTGATCAAGGGATGTTTGACATGAAAGGAAAACGAACTTCCATGCGTTATTACTCGATTAAACTGACAGAGTTCGGTCAGAACTTCAAAAAATGGGTGTGCTGTCGAGAGTTTGAGGATCATCCTTTTGTGAAAATTGAAGGAGATTACGGTGGTGAACCTTTTCATTGCGGGCATTGTCAATGTCATTTAGAAAGAGATGATTTACCAATGAGTGATACCCTTTTCTCAAAGTTATGGAATTGGAATATACAGTATGGCCGCTGGTTTGACGAAGAAACCGATGATTTGCTGCCAAATGGTGTAGACATGGAAAAGAAATTCAATCAAGAAGGAGAGAGAATCACTGAAGAAGTGAAACGGGCCTTATCACCTGCGTTTCAAATTGAATATAGCCCAAGTGAATACACACAATATTACATTTAAAGAATGAATTTCAAAAGCTCTTCACAAAATAACCCTTTACATCATCCATTATCATCATGTAAGATATGGAGAAATTAAAAGCGAAGAAAAGGACATGAGCATTTTTTACTGGTTATCAGAGAGGGAAGTCACGCTGAAATCTTCCTAACACAGAAAAGTTGTCTTACCACCTTTGAGCTGTATTGGGGAAATTACAGTATCCAATATCGTTTACGCCACGTTACGGCACCAGAGCCATAAAGCGAATACGCATTATGGGAATTTGGGTGGAACCACGGATCTCACATTCGTCCCTTTATGAGGGATGGGTGTGTTTTTTTGTACGCTCATATAGGATCATTGCTTTGAAAAGGACATGAGCAGCTTTTATCGGTTACCAGAGAGGGAAGTCACGCTGAAATCTTCCTAACGCAGAAAAGCTGTCTTACCACCTTTGAGCTGTATTGGGGAAAATTGCAGTAACCAATACCGTCAATGCCACGTTACGGCGCCAGAGCCATAAAGCGAATACGCGTTATGGGAATTTGGGTGGAACCACGGATTACACATTCGTCCCTCTATGAGGGATGGGTGTGTTTTTTTATTTCAAAAAATAGGAAAGGTGTGTCAGTTATGAGAGAAAACATGGTGAAGATTCAATTTCCGGATGGAAAGATAAAGGAGTTTCCCGCAGGTACGACTGTTGCAGATGTTGCCTCCCATATTAGTCCGAGCTTAAGAAAAAAAGCAGTGGCGGGAAAGGTCAATGATCAAATGGTTGATTTAAGTGAAAAGTTAAACAGCGATGTTCGGCTGTCTATTGTCACACTTGATTCAAAAGAAGGGCTTGAAGTGCTGCGCCATACATCTGCACACGTATTAGCCCAGGCTGTGAAAAGGTTATATGACAATGTCACACTGGGGATCGGACCGGTCATTGATAATGGATTTTACTACGATATGAAGCTCGATCAAACATTAAGCGTTGAGGATTTAGCAGGAATTGAAAAAGAGATGAAAAATATCATAAATGAGAATCATCCTATCCAAAGAAAAGAGGTCTCTTACAAAGAAGCTGAAGCGCTGTTTGCACATGATCCATATAAGCTGGATATTTTAAAAGGTTTACCCTCTCAAGAAGCCATCATAGTTTATCAGCAAGGAGAATTTGTAGATTTATGCCGCGGGCCGCATGTACCTTCTACAGGGTACTTAAAGTCATTTAAACTAACACGTGTTTCAGGGGCTTATTGGCGGGGAGATAGCAATCAGGATGTCTTGCAGCGAGTGTATGGTGTAGCGTTTCAGCATACAAATCATCTAGCTGATTATCTTCATTTCATGGAAGAAGCAAATAAACGTGATCACCGGAAATTAGGGAAACAGTTATCCCTCTTTATGTTTTCAGAAGAAGCGCCAGGCATGCCGTTTTATTTACCAAAAGGTCAGATTGTCAGAAATGAATTAATGGCCTTTTCAAGAGAAGTGCGAGGAAAAGCGCAATACGAAGAAGTGAGTACACCGTTTATGATGAACCAAGAGCTTTGGGAAAAGTCAGGGCACTGGGATCATTATCATGAAAATATGTATTTCTCAGAAGTAGACCATACAAGCTTTGCTTTAAAACCGATGAACTGTCCAGGGCATATGCTCATGTTCAAAAACAGCTTATATTCATACAGAGACCTTCCGATCAGAATGGCTGAGTTTGGTCAGGTGCATCGTCATGAATTTAGCGGAGCGTTAAATGGATTGTTCAGGGTCAGAACATTTTGCCAAGATGATGCTCACATTTTTTTAAGAGAAGATCAAATCGAAGCTGAAATCAAAGGGATTTTCCAATTAGTTGATCATGTGTATCGGACATTTGGGTTTGAGTATTCAGTCGAGCTATCCACTCGTCCAGAAAAAGCCTTAGGGGATGATGCCATTTGGGAAATATCCGAAACGGCACTAAAAAATGTGCTTGATCGTCTAAAGGTCGACTACCAGCTAAATGAAGGAGATGGGGCATTTTATGGCCCGAAGATCGATTTTCATATTAAAGATGCCCTGCAGCGGAGCCATCAGTGCGCCACGATTCAGCTGGATTTTCAAATGCCTGAGAAATTTGATTTAACATATATCAATGAAAAAAATGAAAAGGTACGGCCAGTTGTGATTCACAGCGCCATTTTTGGTTCTCTAGATCGTTTCCTTGGCATTCTCATTGAGCATTTTGCGGGTGTCTTTCCATTATGGCTAGCACCAGTACAAGTACAAATCATCCCAGTCTCAACTGTTCACCTTGATCACTGCTTAGAGGTGCAGCAGCAATTAAGAAGTATCGGAATAAGAGCAACAATCGATGAACGGGATGAAAAACTTGGCTACAAAATGAGAGAAGCACAAATGCAAAAAATCCCTTATATCGCTGTCATTGGCGATACAGAAATGCAAGACAACACACTAAATATTAGACAGCACGGAGAAAAGACTTCAAAGCAGCTGTCTGTTGAGGATTTTAAACGTTTGGCAGCTGAGCAAATAAAAGACAGATCGGCTGCTCAGATATAATGTTACGAAGGATGAGACGACCATGAAATGATGGGCGTCTTTTCATTTGCAGAAAAACTGAATCTGCAATGGAAAGGGAAAATATTGAAACATTTTTTCGGTAAAATCGTAATAAAGATAGAGCGTTTAACAGAAACCTTTAAAACGGAGAGGAGTATTACATGGAACAAGCTGCACTGAAAAAGATGAGGACAAAACAAGTAGTTATCTCTAATTTACTATTCGGCGTGATGATCTTGATTTTTTTTATTTTGATTCAAAAAGTTGAGATTCAATTTACATATTTCTTTCTTTGTTTAGGAATCTTCATGTTCCTTCAAGGCATTTACGGCTTGATCAAAAAAGGATCAACAAAGTCTTTCATTCCCATTTTTGAGCAGGTAGCCATTTATGAAAAAGAGAAATTGGGGAAAGAGTGGGAGAAGGAACAGAGAATGGAGAACATTTGGAAATTGATATTGAGCGCGCTTATGTTCTTCCAATCATTTAGTTTTCAAACGTTACAAGATCCTTTCTTTCATATAGAACCTAAGTTTCTCATTTTCTTATTTGTTATGGCTCTAGCCCTTATCAATATAAGCATGCTTTTTCGCTTTAGAAAAATCGACCGATCGACGGAAGCGCATGGATTAAAAGGCTTTACAAAGGAATCAAATATGCTGGCAATGGCTTTAGGAATATTATCAGCGATCGTCATATTCGGCTTTATCGTCATCTTTTTTCTTCCATAAAACTGAATTTTGAGGTGAAACAAATGAATGCAAACATACAACAACTGATCGATCAGACAAAGGCGAAATTTGGCTTAGATTTTTACTATCTAAAAAGACACAGTTTTCATCGCTACGTCAATATGTTCAATGAAACGGTTTATACATTGAATATGGAATGGTTTCCCTCTCATGAAGCTGAACCCGAGGACGATGATCTAAACCCGGACGGCACAGCTGTGATTGATGTGAATTTGAATACAGGCCAGATTGAAACGGTCATTTTTGTCATGGATAAAACCTTCGCGAAGAATGGTGTCACATTTAAGAGGCCTTATCCAGCTCATGCCATTCAATGGATTGAACAAGAAACAGGGTTGATTGATGGTGAGCATTTTCACTTGCATCAAAAGGAGAAAGGGGAACTTTTTTTCGAAGAAGCAATTGATGGTGTGAAAGTGACGCCTTCAGGTAGAATCGAGGTGAAATGGGATGAACATGGGCAGCTCATTCACTTTACACATCGAGGGCCATTTATGGCAAAAAAACGACTAAGAGCTGAAGAATATGTGCTTTCCATTGATAGGATCGAGGATTTAGCTCAGCAGCAAGTGCAGCGATTTGATTGGCCATCCTTCGAGCAGAATCGAATCCGCCCTATATATGCGTTAGAAGAAATTTATGTCAAGAACGATGGAACGGGAACGATACCATTTGAAATTGGGCGTGAAGAAACACATTGTATAGACATGAATCAGGTCATGGAGTGGAATGAACCGTTAAACAAATCCTTTGAAAAAAAGGAAATCAATATAAACGAGGACATTACTGCTGAACAAGCCTTCTCACTGGAGCCTTCACCAGATACATTCCCGATCTCAAAAGAAGAGCAAGCTGAGTGTATCAAAGCGGTTCGCACCTTTTTGGCGCAAAAATATTCAAAGGATACAGGGAAGTGGGTGCTTAAAACACTCCACCGTGATCATGGCTATATCGAAGCGATATTAAAAACGAATGAGCAAGAAGGCTGTGGATTTATGGATAAGATCAAGGTCTTCATTGATCCCAGCACTTTTGAAGCCATTAATTACATAGATAAAAAAGAGATGTTTCAAGTATGCGGGATACTCAATCCATCTCAAACAGCTAGTGAAATCACCATATCTCAGAAAGAAGCCTTTGAAACATTGAGAGAACGCCTCGAACTTACACCCATCTACGTCTATGACGATGTGCAAAAACAATATATTTTATGCGGCAAGCTTGACTGTCATGATGGCGTTGATGCAGTGAGCGGCGAAGTTTTCTCTTTGACAGACCTTTCATAACTTCTAAAAGAACAGTGAGTAGCTGTTCTTTTTTGTCCCATTTTCCTCTTTTTAGAATAAAAATGGAATTTTGTAGAAGGAAGTTGTCGTTTCATCACGAAAGAAACAGATAAGAATATGATCATAGGTCCATCGGTTGGAATTCGTATTTCATATAGTAAACGTCATACATATTGAAAACCCATTGCAGTAAAGTTGATCTACAAATCTTTTAGTAGAAAAAATGAAATCATGTCTCTAGTAGTAAGCGAAACTACGCGGACTGAGATCATAGGATGAGTTGAACATGTTTGTTTTAGGTAAGCTTAAAGTTATAAATAGAAGAAAGTGAGGATATCTAACTTGAGTACATTGGAAGTGTTTCGTCAGTTTTTGGTTGACCATTATCCTGCGTTACAAGATGAGCTTTGGTTGCAAGATGTTGATACCCTTCGAATCTCTCCTATTCTTCATCCTTTTCTGAAAAGCAAGCTGCCAGAAGGAATCGAAAAATTCACTTGTGTCCTATTCACGCAGCAGACAGATCAAACCGCTGCACCGCTCAAAGTCTACCTTCTATTAGATGAATATGAGCAATCGCTTTACGCCATTGATTTGATGAATGAACAAATAGCGTTTCATTAATACAGAAGCAAAAAGCTGCTTGAGAGCTCCTCAGCAGCTTTTTTGATGAATATTAAATGGAAAATCAATTCCATTGCTTTTTCTATTACGCAAACAACTTCAGCCCAACCACACCAATCACAATCAGCAGCAGGCTGAGTATACGAATCAAGTTTTTCGGCTCTTTAAATAAAATCATATTAAACAAGACAGAGCCCGCCGTTCCAAGCCCGATCCAGACCGTATAAGCGACGGATACTTGAACGGAAGAAAACGAGGCGTATAAAAACAAAAAGGATAACGCAAACCCGCCGACAAATAAAATGCCTGTCGTGATTTGTTTTTTCTTACTAAACATATTGAGGCCAATGGTCCCGCCGATTTCGCAGGCAGAGGCTAACAGTACAAAAAACCAGCCCATGTTATACCGCTTCTCCTTTCTGCTCATGTGCATCTCCATCAGACACTTTCAGTCCAATAATTCCGAGAATTAAAATACCCATAAATAAGAGCTTTTCTAATGAAAATGAACCGCCAAACAGCGCATAATCCATCAAAGATGTCCCAATCGTTCCAACACCGGCAAACACGGCGTACACGGTTCCTGTCGGCAGCTTTTCACAGGCCTTCATTAAAAAATAAAAATCAACCGGGATCAGGCAGATAATGATGGCCCACTCCCACAATGCATCTGCTCTATTTAAACCAAACACCCAAAGTAATTCGAATAAACAAGTGAGTGCAACATACATCCAGCTTTTTTTCATTGTATTTCCTCCTAAAACTCAAAACTGACGATTCGTCATTTTAAAGCCAAAAAAGAGCGTACAGCAAGTGCTGTACTAAGTTAAGGTGTCTCTATGCCAAGTGCGTAAAGAAGAAATTGCTTCACCTCTCGCTTTTGAATCAGAACCTCTTCTGTATCTGTTTCCGTAAATAAGTACATTTGTTCAGCAGACGATTCGAGTAAACCAATAATGAATTTCGCCGCGTAATGACAGTTCAAATTCGCACGGACTCGTTTGTCCTGCTTTGCCTTTTCTAGAAAAGCAGCGACCCATTTGTAAATCGGCTCATAAATATCTTCCCATTCCTTTAAATGCTCGGTGGCGGCTAAGCCTGAGTAGGTCAGGGCAAGGACATCACGGTATTGCCTTGTAAAAGCGAAAATGAATTCAACAAGCGCATCTGCTTGATCGAGGACATCTGCATGCTGAGTGAATTCCTTTTCGATCGCAGGCACCATTTGAGCGATCAGATGTTCAGCGATGGCAGGCATGACGGAAAGCTTTGAAGGAAAATATAAATAAAACGTTCCTTGCGCTACTCCTGCTGCTTTCACAATATCCGAAATGGTCGTCTTTTCAATGCCTTTTTCTTTAAACGCATCAATCGCAGCAAGCATAATCTTTTCTCGTTTCGACATATCATCACCGACCTTAAATGACTGAATGTCATTCAGTTTAGCGAGAAAATGACGATTTGTCAATATGGTTTTCTCTTCATTGAATGTGAGAATAAGTGATGAATAGATGCGGGCAAGCCTGAATAAGCTGTAAATATGGTCAAGCATCATCATGTGAGAAAGGGGCAGCTCTCTGTATGACATCCAGTGCTATGTTTTCCATTGCTTATTTTCTCCTGCTCGTCCCGCTCTATTTACATATGAGATACAGACAGGCAAAAAAGCAACAGCGTTTTATCTATTTACGAACAGAATTGATCCTTGCCTGTCTGTTTATTTATACGAATGTTTTATTATATTTGACGGTCTTTCCAAATCGTTTTTCCGCCCCAAGGGATCAGGTGAGTGTGAATCTCATGCCTTTGCAGTCCATTTATCAAAATCTTCACGCTTACCATCACGGCTATCCCAATCTCGTCTTTTTAAATTTAGCAGGGAACATATTGTTATTTGTCCCACTCGGTTTTTTTCTTTATCAAGCCTTTCGAACCATGCGCTGGCAAAAGGCGGTTCTTGGCGGCTTTCTCCTGTCAACAATGATCGAAGTGCTCCAATGGATGTTCTCGCAATCTGGTATCATTACAAGAAGCAGCGATATTGATGATATTCTTTTAAATACACTTGGCACAGCGCTAGGCTGTATCATGTATCAGATCTATCGAAAAAGGAAGGAGAAAACCTGAGTGAAGCGAGTTTGTATCATTCCATGTGGCGCGAAGAAAATTTGGGACGTCGATCCAGAGGCAGGAAGCCAGCCAGCGAACCTTGTTTATTTAAGTCCCCTGCATCAGCGTACGAAAAGCTATGCTCAAACGTTCTTTTCAGACTGGATGATCTTATCAGCGAAGCACGGATTCTTAAAGGCAGATGATATCATACATGAAAATTATGATGTGGCTTTTGGTATACCGCATGCTAAACAGATCACACGAGAAGAACTGAGCCGACAATTTCATCAAAAAAATCTTTTCGCATATGATGAACTGGTGGTACTAGGTGGGAAGAAATATCGAAAAGTGATCGACCCTTTATTACATCCTCATCAAAAAGCGAATTACCCGCTGGCTCCATATAAAGGAATTGGCTATATGCTTCAGGCGTTACATCAAGCAGTAGAATCAAAAATAGAACTTCCGCCGCATATTTAACACATTCACATCTACCGGTAAGCAGGGTTTTGATCATTAAAAAGAGAATAATTGAAATAGCGATGCTGATTGTTTCATATCTTTTCAGCAGCCACTAGGATGCCCGTATCGCTCGGGTGAAGTGGCTCAATGAAAAAGGGAGGCGTATGAACATGACAATGACAACCATCTATTTAGCTGGTGATTCGACCGTTTCATCTTATCCAGATCGTCCTGTTCAAGGAGGATGGGGAGAGTTTTTACACCGCTATACAGCGCACGGCGTTCACGTCGAGAATCGTGCCATTGGTGGAAGAAGCTCAAAAACATTCATTGAAGAAGGACGCCTTGATGACATATTGGCTGACATTCAGCCAGGAGACTGGCTTTTCACACAAATGGGGCACAATGATGCTTCCAAGGAGAAGCCTGAGCGCCATACAGATCCTTTCACGACGTATAAAAGCTACCTGTCTCAATATATTCATGGAGCAAGAGCAAAAGGGGCAACACCACTTTTACTCACCCCAGTCGGCCGTTTTCATGAAAAAGACGGAGAATATATCAATGATTTTCCTGATTACTGTGCCGCTATGAAAGAATTAGCCGATGAAGAAGAAGTTCTTCTCGTCGATTTAAATACCGCAAGTCTTCAGTTTTATCAAATTTCCGGCATAGAGAAAACGACCTCTTACTTTATGCTGTCAACAGGAATTGAGGATCGCACGCACTTTACAAAAGAAGGTGCAGATGCGATTGCAAGACTTGTTTCTCTTGAATTAAAAGACCTTGGTTTAACCATCGTGTGATAAATGACAGGACGAGTGAGTGCTCGTCCTGTTCTTTTTTGCAGAAAGCTATTGATTCCCTTCAATAGAGTAGACTACAATAGATACATATGATAATGAGAATCAATATCACTGATAAATAGATCATTCGATGGGAAACTGGAGGGACTCAAATGACAGATCAGCTTGAATTGTTTGACGTCACCATTATTGGCGGCGGGCCAGCAGGCATGTACACCGCCTTTTATAGTGGGATGCGGGACTTAAAGACGAAGGTACTTGAGTACAACGAAAGCCTTGGCGGGAAAATCCTTCTGTATCCTGAAAAGGTCATTTGGGATGTCGGCGGTTTGCCGCCAACAAGAGGAGAACAGCTGATACAGCAGCTGGAAACACAGGCGAAAACATTTGAACCAGAGATTGCACTGAATCAAAAAATCACGTCATTCGAGCGAGATGAACATAATCATATCCTGCTGACGGCTGAAAATGGTGATCGTCATTTGACAAAGACCCTCATATTAGCGATGGGTCACGGCATTCCAGTTCAGCGGAAACTTGAAATTGAGCATGCAGACCGCTATGAAGTGACAAACCTTTATTACACTGTCCAGGAGCTCAAGACATTTGCAGGGAAGCGGGTTGTGATTTCTGGAGGCGGCGATTCAGCGGTTGACTGGGCCAATGCCCTTGCTCCAATTGCTGAAAGTGTCGCCGTTGTGCATCGCCGTGACATGTTTGGCGGACATGAGAAAAACGTCGCCAATATGAAGGCAACTTGCAAACGAATTTTAACCCCGCATGAACTAACAGAGCTGCATGGTCAAGGTGACAAAATTGATGCCGTCACCATTCAAAACATAGAGACAGGTGAAAAAGAACGAATCGAAACAGATGCTGTGATCGTTAATCACGGGATGAAAGGCGATTTAAGCGTGCTATCAGAATGGGGTCTCAAGCAAGGTGAATGGGGACTGATCGAGGTTAATGAAAAAATGGAAACCAATTTACCGGGCGTCTATGCGGTAGGCGACTTGTGTACACATAAAAGCAAGGTCCGCTTAATTGCCGGCACGTTTGTTGATGGAGTCAATGCACTGAATAGCGCAAAGCTTTACATCGAACCAGAAGCTGAAAAAGTGGCATACGTTTCCTCTCATAACGAACGCTTTAAAGAGAAAAACAAAGAATTGCAAACAGCTGGAGCTCGTTGAAGCATTTAAATAACATAGCAAAGTGCTGCCCGTATGTGGCAGCACTTTTTATATGGGTCCATTAACTGCGAGGGGCAAATAACATCACACTGACTCCAGCTAAACAGATCAAAGCCCCCATCCAGTCATAGAGATCAGGTGTTTTTCGATCGACCCACCAGCCCCAAAACACAGCAAGAATGACAAAAACACCGCCATAGGCAGCATAAACACGTCCGAAAGTCGGGAACTGCTGGAAGGTTGGAATGACGCCATATACAACCAAGATGAGGCTACCGGCGATTCCGAAGCTGACAGGTTTTGCTTCACGCAGCCAAAGCCACACCAAATAGCCGCCGCCAATTTCTGCTAAGCCTGCTAATAAAAAAAGAACAATCGTCACCATCATATACGGACACTCCAATTTCTCCAATTTACACCCTATTATGACATGAGGAAAGAATGCGTTCTACCTCAACTGAATTGAGAGGGAGAGAGAGTTTGCTAAAATTAGCTGATCAGAGAGTGGTCACAACATGGATTCTTGACTTTTGTACGATGGGTGATCCAAACGGTCTGTATGTCATAAAGTGTTTACATTCTCATGAGGAGCACACTTCCTTTTCAGAAAAAGAACTTGTAGTGAGTGCAGACGGCTTAAAGGGTCCGCTTGATTCATCTGCTGTTTATCAAGTGTGGCATTAAAGGAGATCAGCCGGTTCCAGCAGGTGAGATCACAAAGGGGAAGGAACCGTCACTTATGCTTTATCTGAAAAAGAAGCAAGCGAATCATGGCATACCGTGGCTGTTACACTTGAACCGAAAAAGGATAACAAGCTCCCGCAAGGTCCTGTCGTACTAAGCGCTGCTTTTTAAGTTTGATTCATGAAAAGGATGCCTTCTTGGGGCATCCTTTTTTGATAGCGAAGGGGAACATTTTGGCAATTGAAACGTAGTACATATGGAGGTGAAACACATGAAAACATCTATAGAAAAAGACCTATTTGTCTTATCAGTCAGACACGCATTGATTGCCTGTTATTTTTTAGTGTTTCCGTTCGTTGCACAAGTCCTTTATACCCCGTCACCTTTATTGATGGCCCTCATCGCTCTTTTTATGATTCATAACATAACAGAAAGTATCATTTGGTTCTACAAATCGAGAAAGATTAGAAAGCACCAGTCTGGTGATTTATCAAAACGCGGGCAGCTCCTTAGCCAGTTCGTGCAAAGAGTTGAACAGCTCATCATCCTCGGTTTTGTGATTCTGTTGATCAATGAATGGATAAAGGGAAGGGCGGATCTATCTACACTCTCATTCACTCTTTTTCTATTGGTCATCGTTTTTCTACAGCACGTCCAGTTTTACTACGTTCAGCTATTTTTTAAATCCAACAGCTGGTTCACTTATGTTCCTTCTTGCAAAAAGCACGTCCTTCATACATGGCGAGGGAGCGAAAGGCTCTGAAAAGGTCATAAATGTGCCGTCATTCGTTTGATCCAGCCATCAACATCAGAAAATTATGATAAAATGTGGAAAGAAAGAATGGAGAAAGGGAGTGCGAGCGAGTGAAAGCAGTTGGACTATTGGAGTATTTGCCGATTGAGCATGAGCAAAGCCTGATGGATCAGGAGGTTGAAAAGCCTAAGGCGTCTGGCAGAGATGTACTCGTGAAGATAGAGGCTGTGTCCGTGAATCCAGTTGATACAAAGGTGAGATCACCGAAGGATCAGAAGGAAGAAAAACTGAAGATTCTAGGCTATGATGCAAGCGGTACGGTTGTTGAAGTGGGCGAAGCGTGTACATTGTTTCAGCCAGGTGATCACGTATACTATGCGGGAGATATTACGCGTCAAGGCTCGAATAGTGAATATCAACTTGTGGATGAACGTATTGTGGCGAAAAAGCCTGCCAATCTATCCTTTGCAGAAGCAGCCGCAATGCCCCTTACAACAATTACGGCTTATGAGGCTTTATTTGACCGGATGCATATGAAGCGGAATGCTGAAGGCTCAACCTTGCTGATCATTGGTGGTGCAGGCGGTGTTGGGTCTATCGCCATTCAACTAGCTAAATTAGCGAAGGCAACTGTGATCGCTACCGCATCAAGACCAGAAACAAAAGAGTGGTGTCTGTCATTAGGTGCCGATCATATCATTGATCATCATCAGCCGCTTCTCGCGCAGCTCGAGGAAAAAGGAATCGGCGAAGTGGATTTTATTTTATGCTTAAATGATACAGATGGACATTTCAAAGGCATGGCAGAAGCCATCAAACCGCAAGGCACGATCTGTACCATTGTCGAGAACAAGCACAACCTAGACATTCAATTACTCAAAAATAAAAGTGCGGCATTTGTATGGGAATTCATGTTCACACGTCCTATGTATGAAACAGCGGACATGATCAAACAGCATGAGCTTTTGACAGAGGCGAGTGAGTTATTTGAGCAGGGAAAAATAACGCATACCTTAACAAAGGTTCTCAGTCCAATCAATGCTGCTAACTTGAAGCAGGCACATCAAACACTTGAGCAAGGAAAGATGATTGGAAAATTTGTGCTTGAAGGATTTGAGAAAGGAGAGAGCGTATGACGTCATTACAGTATCCGATTGGCTTATATGAACCGGTTGAAACAAAAACGAAAGCACAGCTTGAAGCATGGATTGATCAGCTGGCTGCAATCCCCGAAGAGTATGAAGCAGTGACTGCACCGTTGACAGATGCGCAGCTTGATACCCCTTATCGGCCGGGAGGATGGACTGTTCGTCAGCTCATTCACCACGTAGCAGACAGCCATCTGAATGCATACTTACGATTCAAGCTTGCTCTCACAGAAGATACACCGGACATACGTCCATATGATCAGGAGGGATTTGCCTCACTTCCTGACAGCAAGGCGCCCATCAGTTTATCCCTGCCTTTGATCAGCAGTCTGCATCGCAGGTGGGTCATTTTACTGCGGGGAATGTCAGAGGAAGACTTCAACGCTTCTTATTATCACCCTGCCGATCAACAAACGGTGTCCTTATATGATGCAACGGGAATGTACGTCTGGCATTCAAAGCATCACCTTGCCCATATCACGGAATTAATCAAAAGAAATCAGTGGAATTAAAGGAGTAAACGCATGTCTGGAAGAAGAATTGTCGGCGCCATGTTTATCTGTATGGCGGCATTGTTTTATATAGCGAAATATGTTCTTTTTGAGATACGCTATAGTAACAGCTTAGGCTCAGAAAGAACGATTGAGGAACTTGAACAGCTGATTCCTGGCGGTACGTGGATCAGCATCTTTTTTCTCCTCATTGGCTTAGCCTATCTTTTATGGGATGACAGGGAAGTGATTCGTAAAAATCTTTACACCCCAGATCGACAAGTAGAAGAAACAAAAAAGACGGACCTCAAGTGACCGTCTTTTTTCCTTTTCATGTTTAGCCGCGTTCAGGACGCAGTGCTTTTTCTAGGATAGCAAGGCCTTCATTGACTTTTTCTTTTTCCTCGTCATTGAGCCGCTGCAGGGAATTTTTGATTTTTTCGTGTCCTTTTTGATAAATACTTCTGAAAATATTTTTCGCTTCCTCTGTCAGTTCTACGACAATGATTCTCCGGTCACGCTCAGAGTGCTTTCGCACGACAAAGTTAGACTGTTCTAACCGGTCAAGCAGGCCTGTCATATTGGACAAAGAAGCGCCCATTTTTTCAGCGATTTCGGATACTTTGAGAGAGCCATGGTTATTGAGCAGCATGAGCACCTTCATTTGAGGCATACTCATATCAAGCTTCATCCATTCAGAAACATCTCCGAGACCTGCAGCTGTGAGTACTTTCATATAAAGAACCCATGTCTTTTTTTCTTCTGGAGATAGAATCTCTTCTTTTAATACGGTGGTGTCATGAATATTATATTCCACGCTTGTTCACTTCCTTTAAGCGGCTCTTTTTCTTTATATTACTGATTTTTACTTCTAATTGAAAGGATCGTCAAGCTTTTAAATGTTAAACTGCATGAATCAAGTGGTATTTGTTGTATAATAATGTTCAGTTGAAATAATGAAGCAACCTAGAAAGTTGGGGAAAACATGTGGAACAAAAAAACGGGTATGACGATCTTAAAAATGCTTTTTCCGATCGTCATTATCCTTGTCTTAATTTTTGTCGCGAAGCAGGAGCTGAGCGGACTTTCCATTAAAAAGACGTTTTATATTATTGACAGCTTGAACCGAATGGACTTGTTTATTCTTGTCTTTCTTGGACTTGTCGCGGTTTTATCGATGTCCTTATATGATTTTATTTTACGAAAAAGCCTTGATATGCCGATCAGCGGCTGGAAAACGATACGCATTTCCTGGATTGCGAACTCCTTTAACAGTGTTCTTGGATTTGGCGGTCTATCAGGAGCAGGGCTTAGAACGCTTCTCTATAAGGAGTACATAACAGATACGAAAAAATTGCTGAAAGGCATTGCCCTTTTGACTTCCTCTGTCCTTTTGGGCTTATCTATTTTCAGTGATTTGATCTTGGTCAGGGTGCTTCCAGTTGAAAGTATTATCAGCCAGGAGCCGTGGCTATGGGCATTTGTCATTATCTTTGCCTGTATTGTACCGATATATATCGTCATGGCATCCATTCGAAAAAGCTCGATCGAGAGCGGTGAAAATGGACTGAAGCATCCAATTTACGCTTATATCGGTGCATCGTTTTTAGAATGGCTGGCAGCTGGACTTGTCATGTACATGGCTGTCGTCTCTATGGGGATGAATGTCGATGTCCGAATTGTCTTAGGTGTATTTGCGATTGCGTCAATCGGCGGTTTAATCAGTATGGTTCCGGGAGGATTTGGTTCGTTTGACCTCATCTTTTTACTAAGCATGCAGTACATTGGTTTTGATAAAGAGATGGTCCTGACGGCGCTCGTCTTGTACCGCTTCGTGTACTCGATCTTCCCGTTTATCCTAGGGCTTTGTCTAGCTGCTTACGATTTAACAGGAACAACGCTTAGACGTCTTGAAGGCAATCCGAAAATGGCACCTGCCATTGAAACAACGAACGTTTTAATTGTTTTGCACCGTGCTTTATTAATCCGATTATTGTATGGATCTTTATCGATTTTAACCTTTGGAAGCGGCTTGCTCATCATGGCGTCTGTTGTGCTTCCAGTCGATCGATTAGGTGTGATTACCAGCATTCCGCACTTTCTGTTATCGGGATTTAATGGTCTTTCTTTAATGTTCGGAATCATTCTAATGATTTTGTCCATTGAAGTGTATAAAAGAACGAAAAGATCGTACGTGCTGACAATGATCTCTTTAGCAGGCGGTTTTGTGTTTACTTTGTTAAAGGGGTTTAACCTCAGTCTGATTTTTATTTTGCCAGTCATCATGGCTGTGTTTTTCTCTCTTCGAAATCAATTTGTGAAGCAGCAGGCACCTTATTCCTTGTATCAGTTTGTGACGGCTGCCGCTGGTTATTTATTCGTGCTCTTTAACTATAATGTTATTGGCAACTTTATTTGGACAAAAATTGGGCATTTCTTGAGTAAGGATTACTTGGTGCATAATGAACGGCATATCACGATGACAAGCATGATCGCTCTCATCGGTGTACCGCTTTTCTTCTTCATTAGTAAATTGATCTTTAATAAGAAAGCATTTCCGATTGGAGAAAAAGCAGATGAGGAAAAACTAAAAACGTTTTTAGAAGAAAAGGGCGGAAATGCCCTCAGTCATCTTGGCTTTTTAGGCGACAAAAAACTATTTTTCTCAAGTGATGGAGAAGCAATGCTTCAGTTTGGGCGAATTGGCCGCTGCGTCATTGTGCTCGGAGATCCATCTGGACGTGAGGCGTCTTATCCGCTTGTACTTGAAGAGTTTTTACAGGAGACAGAAAAAGCCGGCTACCGCGTCGCTTTTTATCAAGTAGAACGAGAAGGGATGGCTCTTTATCATGACTTAGGCTTTCACTTCTTTAAGCTTGGGGAAGAAGCCATGGTCGATTTAGAAACGTTTACTCTGTCAGGTAAGAAAAAATCAAATTTACGAGCTGTGGCGAATAAATTTGAACGAGAAGGCTACACCTTTGAAATGCTGGAACCTCCCTTTTCAAATGAGTTGATCTCAACCTTAAAACAGATCTCTGACAGCTGGCTCGGAAAGAAAAAAGAAAAAGGATTTTCGCTCGGTTATTTTCAAGAAGACTATCTTCAAAAAGCACCGATTGCGATTCTAAAGGATGAAGAAGGGCAGATCATTTCCTTTGTATCATTGATGCCGATGTATCAAGAAGGGGAGATTTCCATCGATTTAATGCGTCATATGCATGATGCACCGAACGGGATGATGGATGCGCTGTTTATCCACCTGTTTCAATGGGCGAAAGAAAGAGGCTACAAATCGTTTAACATGGGAATGGCACCTTTATCGAATGTGGGGACGTTCCATCAATCCTTTCTCACGGAGCGTTTGGCGAGTGTTATTTTCAACAATGTCAGATACATGTACAGCTTCAGCGGTTTACGGTCATTTAAACAGAAATATAAGCCTGAATGGCGCGGGAAATATTTAGCGTATAAAAAGAATACGTCACTGCCTGTCACAATGGTGCTTGTCACTAAGCTGATCGGGATGGACCCAAATCGAAAGCGGCGTCCATAAACCAAAAGACCTTTACCTTTCACTAGGTGAAGGTTTTTTTAGACAAAAGAATAGCAAAAGTGGTAAAGTTGAAGGGTAAGGGGGATGTTCATATGACATTAAATGAATGGTTTACAAAGGGATTAGCTGAACGTACATATGTACACAACATGGAGAAAAACCGGGAAAATCTGCTCACGGTGTACAACCAGTATGCAATTCATCAAAAAGAAAAAGAGCTGCTGCAAAAGCTGCAAAAGAAAAAGCTCAGAGCACTTGTCATCACAGCGGATTGGTGCGGAGATGCGATGGTCAATGTCCCAATTTTCATGCGTATTGCAAATGAAGCACTCATTGATGCGCGCTATTTTATTCGGGATGAGCATCTAGACCTGATGGATCAGTATTTAACGAACGGGACCGCAAGATCGATTCCGATTATCGTCATCATTGATCAGGATGGGAATGAAGTGGGCAAATGGGGACCTCGCTCAGCAGAAGCGCAGCGCTTTGTCGACGAGAAAAAACCGGACAAGGATGCACCTGATTATGAAGAAGCTTTTCAAGTATTTGCGAAAGAAGCCGCACATCACTATACGACAGACCGCTACTTATGGAAAGATATTGAGAAAGAAATAGTAGAAGTTTTGGCAAAAATATAAACCAAAAGACTACTTCGCCGCAATGGGAAGTAGTCTTTTTTTATCTTGTTTTTGCGTTTTACCTACAAAACCACCGCATAAAGATGTAGAAAACCGCAGAATTCTATCAAATACCGCAGAAAACCGCAAAGCACCACGATTTTCCCAACCACTTTTAGTTGAAAAACCTCATATATGCTATGAAATCAATGATTTTGCCCTTATCCAAAGGCTCATATAACGCACAACGGTTGGCTTTTTCCCAATACAAGAGGCCCAGCAACTATAGTAATCTAGTTGTAATCTCCTTTGAACGAACTAAAAAAATGATGGAAAAGGACAGGCGATCAATTTATGAAAAAAATCATTTATCTCGATCAAGAAAAAAAGAAGCTCGCTGAATCGAAAAAAAGAGAACAGCGTTCCATTAAATCACTGAGGCTGCTTGTGTTTTATGACGGACAAAGCCCTTCATGTGCAAAAACGATTGATGTGTTAAGATCACTCGATTGGAAAAATCGGATTCACTTTGAATCCTTTAGACACTCGCAGCTGCTCAGGCTGAATAAAATCAGTGAAGAGAAGGCGGAAAAACGAATTGTGTCTATTTCCCTAGCCAAAAATCAAAAGAATTCAGGGATTTATACTTGGCTGCGTATGGCCTGCCATATCCCTGCTTTATGGGGAACGGTCCCATTCATCGTACTCAGTATTTGGCTTGGCTTTGGACAGCATGCGTACGATTTCTTTGCAAAAAGACGGTATATTCATTCTGTCAAACGGGTGAACCATCATGACACAGATCAACAAGAGACCATTTAATAAATAGAAAAAGCATGACCTTCGATCGGCAGAAGGTCATGCTTTTTTGTAATAGGGAAGATATACTGTTAAATGATCGAGCAATTTCTTTGTGTAGGACTTATAGGCCTGCTCATCAAGCTCAGCACCTGCGTAGGTAAGCAAGGTTCTAAGAGCAAATAAATATTCATTGTGCAGCTCATTGTGTTCAAAGTAAGGAAGGGCTGCTTCGACCAAATAGGTTTTCAAGTCAAGAGGGTTTTCCTCAATCATCAATTTATAGATTTTGATCATATATAAACAGTTTGGCTGAATACGAGGCTGTTTTAACAGCTCGTGTATGTAGGGAAGTGCTTTTTTGCGGTCATATTCAGCATATAGTGTCGCAATTTCATATAGCGTTTCACAGTAACGATCTTCTATCTGTTCTTGATTAAAGTAATTGAGTGAATCTAGTAAATAAGGCACAGCTGAAGAGAAATCACCTTCACGTTTTAAGAGCACCCCGTAATAAAAATAAGCGGACATTTTAATATAGGCATCAGGATGAAGGGACGTGTGCAAAATCACTTCCTTTATATATTTCTTCGCAGTTTGATAGGCTTTTAGTTCAAGTGAGATCACGCCATGAATAAGTGTACAGTGAATAATCCGCTTGAAATTGTTCTTTTGTCTATATAGATCCATCGCTTGATGTGTCGCTTCAAGCGCATCACCCAGCTGTCCCATGTTTCCAAGTGC
The DNA here is from genome assembly GCF_019266135.1 of Bacillus sp. F2HM. Classification (NCBI taxonomy): domain Bacteria; kingdom Bacillati; phylum Bacillota; class Bacilli; order Caryophanales; family Bacillaceae; genus Bacillus; species Bacillus sp. F2HM. The sequence goes on along the minus strand of NZ_LRMO01000038.1, from coordinate 29,586 downwards.
TTTTGCATAGTGATAATACAAATCACTTTGTTCAACTGAAGCGTAGGAAAAGCAGCTTTCAAGCTTTTTCAGCCCATCTTCAAGCTGACCAATTTTAATTTGATGAATGCCGTCAAGATATTCAAAAATTTCTTTTTCCGTTTCAATAAAGGTTTTTTCGAATTTTTTGAGCACGCGGTGTGTTTTTAAGGCAAGCGGCTGTTTATCCGTTAATAAATAAAATTGAAATAAGGACAAATGATACTGAATGCCTAAATCGAGCGAAAAGAACTGCTCCTCGTGCTGAATAATCATTTCTGCATTTTGTTCAGCCTGATCGAGAGCATAGAAATACATATTCATTTGAAACTCATCCAAAAGTGACAGCAGATGACGCGCCTTTTGTGACAGCTTTTCTTGGCTGATGCCAAGCCGTTCAAGCAGCAGATTGATCGTATCTTGATTGGCCTCCTTTGAGCCATTTTCAATTTTACTTAAATGAGAGACAGAACAAATTCCTTCTGCCAATTCAGATTGGGTCATATTTTGTTTATAACGGTAGAGTTTAATGATTTGTCCAATATTGATTTTCATTCCATCCAGAAGCCTCCCTTCCAATCATGGTTGAAAGCCTTTTGACAAAAAAACCAGATCAGACAAAATGGGAATACTTGAAAATCATTTCATCATCTTGGCTTTTTTCTCAAAATTTGTTTAAAACGTAATATGATTGTAACATTACTTGAAAAAGTCAAACAACTATTTAGCAGACGGGGAGGAGGGATACTTGATTTGCAACTGCACGCGATGACGTTTATAATGTGAATGAGAATCAATTTCAATTAAGTTGATTGAAAGGATGACATATCATATGCCAGAAAAGAAACAACAAACAGAAGCGTTAACGGTTCGAGACGCTGTCAGATATAGACGATCGATTCGAAAATTCAAAGACACACCGGTGACGATTGAGCAGCTTCAGCCGTTATTAGAGGATGCAGTCTATGCACCGAACCATAAAATCACGGAGCCGTGGCGCTTTTTATATGCGGTGACGGATGAAGCCAAAGCCACATTTGTAGAGCGCTTCATTGCTTTCTTTCAGCGCAACAACCCAGATGCAAAAGAAGAAAAAATCAATCAATACAGAGAATACTTTTCTAAGGTTCCAGCGCTTTTACTTGTCGTGCTAAAAGAAGACGAGAACCCTGTAGTGAGAAATGATGATTTTGCCGCTGTCAGCGCCCTCATTCAAAATCTTCAGCTGCTTGCGTGGGATCAAGGAATCGGTATGGTATGGAAGAGCGGACGTATTTTATACGACAAAGGCTTTCAACAAGACATGGGATTAAAGGAAAACGAACGGTTTGCTGCGATCCTTCATATAGGTTATCCAGAAGAGGTGCCAGAGGAAAAATCACGCCAGAAAGCATCAAGTCTTCTTACTGAAATCAAATAAAAGAAAAGCAGACCGCTGAATAAGGTCTGCTTTTTTACTTATTGTTTTTTGGCGCGCTGATCGGCTGCTTTCATACGTGCCATTGCTTTTAAGTCATTCGGATCTGCAAGTTCTTTGGAAAATTCAACATATTCGCCATCCGTCTCTTGTGCTGCGAGCTCGTGGTTGGATTTTTTGTGTTGGTCTTTTTTCAAAGCCTTTCCCTCCTTTACAAGATCACTTTAGTTATGTGCTTGTTGGAGGGGAATATCCGTCTTATTTGTTTCTTTTTTCTGCTGCTCTTTCCGCTTTTTTGAATTCCTGCTGATACAGGACTTCCTGGGTTTTCTTCAGCTTCGAAGTTGGCTGGTGTTCTTTTTTCTTCATCAAAATCGCCCCCTCATCTCATTTCTAATAGGATGGGTGTTTTTGACAACATTTATTCCCCAGAATGCAAAATCGCTTCTTTTAGTTCAGGGTGCAAAAAGTCATAAGAAGAGAGCAGTGCTTTTTTTGGCAGAGCACGCTGACCTTCTAAAACAAGTAATGACATTTCACCAAGCGCCGTTTTGATCACAAAAGATGGCACCTTCAGCCAATGGGGGCGGCGAAGGGCAGAAGCAATGGTTTGTCCAAGCTGTTTCATTTGAACAGGATTCGGTGATGTCGCATTGAGCGGACCTGACAGGTCGTCATGATGAATTGCATAAGCAATGAGATGTGCCACATCCTCAACATGAACCCATGAAACCCATTGCGTACCAGAGCCAATTGTCCCGCCGGCAAACAGCTTGTAAGGAAGTGTCATCAGCGGCAGTGTGCCTTTTTCACCTAACACGACACCAAAGCGTGTGTAGACCGTACGAATGCCGAGGGCTTCAATCTTTTGCCCTTCAGCCTCCCAAAGCCTTGATGTATGACTTAAGAAATCAGACTCCGCAGGAGGTGATTCCTCCGTAAAATCTTCTGTTTGAGATGTGCCATAAATTCCGACAGCACTTGCTTGAATCAGCACAGATGGTTTTGATTCCTGCGCTTCTATAATGCGTCTTACCTCTTGTGTTGATTTGAGACGGCTGGAGAGGATGCCTTCTTTTGCCTTGTCTGTCCAGCGCGTGAAAATGGATTTTCCAGCAAGGTTAATCCATACATCGATGGCAGGCAATTCATGCTCAGGCGCAGCACCTTCAGTCAGCCACTGCACATAATGTAAATGATTTTGTTCGGATTCCTTTGGATTTCTTGTTAAAATATATAGATGATGTCCCTCAGCAGCGAGCACTTTTGTGACATGCTGGCCGATAAAACCGGTTCCTCCGGTAATGGCGATATTCAATTGACATCTCTCCTCTCATATACATACCTATATCTTTCACGATTTTGAATCAGAAGAAACATCCTGACTGTTTTAGAAAAGGAGTGATCACAGGATGCCCTATATTACAAAAATTTCTGCTCAGAAAAACAATACCGAGCGGGTCAACATCTTTCTTGATGAAAAGTACGCCTTTAGCGTTGATTTAGATGTGCTCGTCCAGCACGATTTGAAAAAAGGAAAAGAGCTGGACGAAGCAGATATCATTGAGATTCAATTCGGTGATTCAGTGAAAAAAGGATTTCAGCAGGCCGTTGATTATTTATCCTACCGCATGAGATCAGTGAAAGAAGTCACCGATTATTTAACGAAAAAAGAAATCCCTGCACCTGCTATTAGTGAAATTATACACAAATTAAAGCATTATAAGTATTTAAATGATCTTGAATTTGCAGAAGCCTATGTCAGCACACACCGAAAAACGAACAGCAAGGGACCGTCCGTCCTAAAAAAAGAATTGAAGCTCAAAGGCATAGACGATGACATGATTGAACAGGCGCTGTCGCAATACCCTGATGACTTACAGCTGGAGGAAGCTGTAAAGCAGGTTCTCAAACTTGTCAAAAAAGAAAAAAATCGTTCTGCAAAAGAGATCGAGCAGCGCATCAAGCTGCAGCTGCAGCGAAAGGGATTTTCGTTTGAGATCATTGATAAAGCCCTTCAAGAAGCCTATGATGGACAAGAAGAGGAAAAGGAAGAAGAAGCCCTCCTTTATATGCTGGAGAAGGCAAAACGCAAGGTAGGATATGACGGATCATTTGAAAAAAAGATGAAAGTGAAGCAATTTTTATTCAGAAAAGGCTTTGATCTCGATACAATTGATCACGTTTTAGACAAAGGGGAATGACAGATGGAAAAACGCTATAGTGAAATGACAGAATACGAATTGAAGCAGGAAATTGCCGCCCTTTCTGAAAAAGCACGAAAGGCTGAGCAGCTTGGCATTGTGAATGAATACGCAGTTTTAGAACGGAAAATCGATATGGCGAAAGCCTATTTATTAGATCCAGCCTCAATTCAAACGAAAACGACTTATCAAATTAAAGACACAGAAGAAGAGTTTTATGTGGAATATCTAAATGGCGTTTTTGCGTGGGGATACAGAGTATTGGCACCAAATAAGGAAGATGCCCTGCCGATTTCAATGCTGACGCAAAAGGACTGATCCTAAAAGATCAGTCCTTTCAGCGTGTAGACAAACCCTCGCATTCGGTGTCAGTCCTGCGCTCCGGTACTCACGAATGTCAAATTCGCTCCGTTCCGGTGCTCATCCTTCCTAGGCTGCAAAGGTTTTCTATCATGCTGAAAAGAAGACAAAGGGCTAAAATAAACATCATTTTAGCCCTTTGTCAACAACCTGAAGGACTGATCCCAAGAGATCAGTCCTTTTCTTTACTTCGAACGCTGTTTACGGACGTTGTTCTGAAGTACGATGTCGTGCTGCGTTTGCTGTGTTTCTCCGTTGACCTGAGAGGCAGAATGCTTTGCATTTGCCCATGGTTGAGGGTAAGCGGTTGTCCTTAATTGAACAAAGTCTGCCATATACGATTTCCCATTTGAACTCATATCTCAAGCACTCCCTTTGGAAAAATTAGCGTTTCCCTGATGCCCTCATACGTTCCTGTGGACGTGTATTCGTTTCACCATTCGGCCGTTTAGACGCATAAGCATCTGTAGCGCCTGGTTCGCCTTCAAACTTGTGATTTACCTGATTTGGAAAGCCTTTTGCTTTATTACGCATATCGATTCCCTCCAAACAATACAAATCATTTGCGTCTTTTGAAGACGTAAGGGTAGTATATGAAAAAAGAAGTTTTTTTAAAAAGGCACTTTCTGCTAGATGAAGGAGGAACAGACATGGAACAATACTTTGAGCGACTAACAGAACAACTTATGGAAAAAAACAATATGCTGACATATGACGAAGCACGTACATGGGTAGAGCTGCTTTGGAGTGATTTTGAAACGACTTATGCAAAGGCTGGCCGCAAGTATAAAGGACAGGAAACAACAGAACGAATTGTCCAAGAGTGGATCGAGAGCTACGGCGCGCAGCTCCATTTATTTCAAAATAAACAATCAAAGGCAAACGAGCATCTGCAACAAAACAATCGAGGGCTGCTTCACTAAAAAGGCTGCCCTTTCACTTCCATTCATCTTTTTCAATAAATAGGAAAATATATAAATGAACAAACAATTTTATGAAACAATACCCAGTCTGTGATCAAAATTACAGGCTTTTTACAATGATTAAACTTAAAATTACATTAAATTCATCCTGCTGAAAATCAATGGAAATAAAACTCTGATATAATGAAACGATTAAAGAGACATGTAATTTATGGATAATAAAAAAGGGTTTCGTTTTCTGACAAAAAAGGAATAATGAACATATCAGACTATGTGAAAAAAGTGAAGAGAAGGTGCGATATGGAACGGGAACTGCTCTCTGTTATAATTCCTTCTTACAATGAAGGTGAAAACATCAGACGAATCTTTGAGGCACTCGAGGAAGAGTTTCGCGATTTTCATTATGACTTTGAAATCATCTTTGTAAATGATGGAAGCAAAGACAACACGCTTCAATACATGAGAGAGCTCTCTCGCAAAAGTGCAAAGGTTAAATATATTTCCTTTTCGCGTAACTTTGGAAAGGAAGCCGCTATTTTGGCAGGTCTTGAACATGCAAAAGGAGCAGCTGCGATTATTATGGACGCCGATCTGCAGCACCCGACGTATTTAATTCAGGACTTTGTCAGAGGGTATGAAGAAGGCTATCATCAAGTCATTGCCAAACGGAATCGTAAAGGTGACAGCAAGCTGCGCTCTTACCTGTCATCCATGTACTATAAGGTGATGAACAAGGTAGTAGAAGTGGATTTGCGTGATGGTGTCGGGGATTTCCGTTTAATTTCACGCCAAGCCATCGATGCACTGCTTCAGCTGAAAGAGGGAAATCGTTTTTCGAAAGGGCTTTTTTGCTGGATTGGGTTTGAAGAAAAGGTCATCTATTATGAAAATGTAGAAAGACAGCATGGGGATACAAAATGGTCACTGAAGAAATTATTTAACTATGGCATAGATGGCGTCATTTCTTTTAACAACCGTCCGCTGCGAATTTGTTTTTATACTGGCATACTGATCTTATTTCTCTCATTGATTTACATCGTGGCCACCTTTATTCAAATTGTCAGAACGGGCATTATGGTGCCGGGTTATTTTACTTTGATATCGGCTGTGCTGTTCCTCGGAGGTGTCCAGCTTTTGAGTCTAGGTGTGATTGGAGAATATATTGGCCGTATTTATTATGAAACGAAAAAGAGGCCGCATTATTTAATCCAGGAATCAAATGTGATGGAACAAGAGACAAGCTCAAAGGAACAAGACCGAGTGTTAACACAGTTATTTAAATAACGTGGAGTCAAATAACCGGCAAGCACGAATCGCTTGCTGGGTTGTTTTGTTTCAAAGAAAAGTGGATCTTTTGTGGAAAGGATTTAGATGATGAAACGTAGATGGATAATGATAGGAATGTGCCTCATTCTCGCTTTATTAGGACACTCCTTTTTCTTATATGAATATACGCAAGGCCGGTATATGACAGGAGATGGAGACGGAATCTCACAAATGCTCCCATTTAAAAAGCTTCTTTACGATGAATACGTCAAAGGGAACTTCTTTTATTCCTATCAATTCGGTCTAGGCGGCGGTACATATACGCAATTAGGTTATTATTTCACAACGTCGACTGTCTTTATGGTCACAGTCGCTGTCGTCTGGCTGATGAATGCGCTTCATGTCATCCAGTCAACGGACATTCATTTCTGGGCAAATGCCGTCATTTGGCTGAGTGTGATCAAGCTGACGCTTATTCTTTTCATCGCTTACCGTGTGCTTCTTTCAATGGTTCAGCATAGGCTGAGCGCATTAACAGGAGCCGCAATTTACGGATTGTCTATTGTGTATTTTCGGCATCAAACGTTTTGGGAGTTTTTCACCGACAGTATGATGTGGCTCCCGCTGCTTGTGCTTGGGGTTGAACGGATTTTCAAAACGGGTAAGCCGGCTTGGTTTATTGCGGCGTGCAGCCTGATGCTCATCAACAACTTTTACTTTGCTTATATTCATTTTATCTTTTTAGCGATCTATCTTGTCTTCAGATATATCATCAAGCTTCGAAGTGAGGAGAACGGGTGGAAGGTGTTCTGGACGCTGGCGGTCTCTACGCTGTTATCCTTTGGAATCAGTGCTGCTTTTTTTGTCCCGTCTGTCTATGGATTTCTTAATAATATAAGACCGCCATATGATCAATCTATACCTTGGTTTGATCTGCATGATCATCTGCTGTTTGCAAGCAGGGTGTATTTATTACCTGTGATCTTTCTCATTTGTATGTTCCTCGTTCCGCTCTACCGGAACAGGTGGTTTTTCATGTTTACATTGATCAGCATTCTGCTCATTGTTTTTCACTACAGTCCAAAGATGGCGAGCGTGTTTAATGGTTTTTCGGCACCGCAATACAGATTTGAGTACATTCTTGCCTTTACAGTTGGAGCGGTCGTTGCCATCACCATCAAGCATTTCTCGCAAATCGAGTGGAAGTGGAAAAAGCGTGCGGTATTAGGCGCTTGGATCGTGTTTCTTCTCGCAGTCATCTTATCAGAACGAGCAAAGGGAAATATGGATGTTGTTGTATTTACAGGCATAGGACTGCTTGTGATCAGCTTGTTTTTCCTTTTGATTCATGCGGAAAAACGCCAGCATCTTCGTCTCTTTTCAGCTGTGCTCATCGTTGTCAGCTTACTGACAGCAGGCGTATATCAGCAGGGCTACTTATCTGAAAGAAGCAATATTAAGAGCGTATCAGATACGTATCTGAATAGTGAGGCATATGCTGGACATGAGCAAATGAAGCTTATTCAGCAGATTCAAAGCCGCTCCTCAAAAGATCCGCTTGCCCGGATTGACTGGATGAACGGCGTGCGCAACAATACCCCGTTATTTGAAGGCTTTCAAGGCATGAGTGCGTATTCAAGTATATTGAATCAGCATTTGCTCAATTTCTACTGGAATGACCTGCAGATCGATATGGGACGGGAAAGTGTCAGCCGTTATGCAACAATGGGGGACAGGGCGAATTTATACAGCCTGACCTATGGAAAGTATTATATGAGAGAGCGCGCGATGCCTTACTCACCGCCAGCTTATTTTAAACCAATATTGGAAAGCGAACATTATAAAGTGTATGAAAATACACGGCCGCTGCCATTTGCAAGAACAACAAGCACCGTTTATTCAGAAGAATCCTTAAAAGATGCCTCAGCACTTGATAGGGAGCATGCAATGCTGCAAGGTGTGATTTTAGAGAAAAAAGGAAACGCTGAAATAGAGCATGCGCCAGATCGAGTCAAGGATACAAAGATTCATACGGAACAAGCCGTATACGAACACGGCGTGCTTGATGTATACGGAGAAACAGGCGGCCTGAATATCACGCTGCCAGATGATATGGCCCGCGCTGGGGATGTGTATGTGAGCTTTTATGTGAAGCGGACAGACCGTAACGAAGGATTTCAGTTATCCGTCGACAACTATGTCACCTCACGAAAAAGCAATACATCCATCTACAAAACAGGCGTCAATGAAGTGACGATTCGAGTCCCTGCGGAAAAAATCCTTTCCATTCGAGTACCAAAAGGGACGTATGAACTCGATCAATTGAAGTTGTATCAAGAGCCTTACCGCGTCCTAGAGAAGGCATATGAAAAAGAAAAGCAGGATGATGGCAGCCAGCAGGTAAAGCTCGAAAACAACCGCTTTACGATTTCATATGATAACAAACGCGGCGATGATTATATGGTTCTGCCAGTACCATATGAAAAAGGCTGGGAGCTCACAGTAAACGGACAGCAGACCGATATTGAACAAGCCAATTACGCCTTTATCGGTTTTCCAATAGAAAAAGGCAAAAACGAGATTGTGTTAACTTACTATCCGCCATATATCAGAATTCTCGCGTTGATTTCACTCGTCAGTTTGATCGTTGCGATCCTATATGCACGAAGAAAACACAAGAAACACCACTTTTCATCATAAGTGGTGTTTTTTTATCTTCCGAGGGCTGATTGAGCATGATATCCATCATATGAAGCATTCACTAAACTTCTTTCTCAAACGAAAAGGTCGCATAATCAAACAAAAAATGAAACAACCAAAGGCTTAGAGCAAAGAGGATTTCCTCAGAGGTAGACAGTAAAATGCCGCCTACCAATTCATCTGATAAATAGACAGCACCCCAAATAAACAAAAGATGAATTGAGATGGCATAGAAAACGATGGAGCGTTTTTTGGAACGGCACTTTCTCACAACCCTCATGAGCACATGCTCCACATGCTCAAAGGATATCCCAAGTACCACATAGATGCCCATAAATAAAAGCATCGATAAAATCGATTGATAAAAAGCACCTGTTAAATGAAAGAACAGCACACAAAACAACAAAAATATGTAACAGACAGCCGACGCCGCCATGAGCCATTTCAGCCCTTGCCATAAAGCGTGAACAGATTGCTGCATAGGTGAATCAACACTCCTTTACATGAAGATACCTGCAAAAAGGACAGCCTTTTTGCAGGAAGTTATATGTTAATCCTCTTTTTTAGGTGCAGCGATCACAGGATGTTTTTCAGTATCAAGCAGTTTTAAGAATTCTTCACCTTGATCTAAATGATCAAGAACAAGCTGTTTCGGTGTAACCGCAAGCCACTGATTGAGTGAAATATCTGCATAATGATCGCTCTTAAAAATTTCTAAGAAATAAAGCGGTTCGTCGCCTGTATTTTCTACATAATGCCCCATCGCAAATGGTACATATCCAACGTCTCCCGCCTGATAGTTGAAGGTTCTCGCATGTCCATCAGAAGCAAATACCGTCATTCGTGCTTTTCCAGAAATAAAATATTGCCATTCATCCGTATTTGGATGCCAGTGCAGCTCTCGGATAGCACCTGGATCAACTTTCACAAGAGCGGATGCAATTGTTTTAGACGCTTTGAAATTGGTAGAGTCCGCAATCCACACTTGTCCGCCGCTTGACGTAATCGGCTCTTGTTTTAACAGCTCATATTTAAAGGAATTCGGGATTTCTCCCTGCTCTGTTTTCACCTTGTCACATTCAAGGGAACCAGGAATGCCTTTTTGGAAAATATACTTTTCTTTCTCTGGCAGCTTGTCAAACTGCTCCTTTGTCATACCGAAGTTCTTGAGCACGACTTCCTCTGGCGTATGGGCAAGCCAATCGGTTACTTGGAACGTACTATTTTCTGAGAATGACCCATCATCAAACACAAGCAAGAATTCAGCTCCCGGTTCAAGTGCTTGGATAGAGTGCGGCAGGCCAGAAGGGAAGTACCACAAATCACCCTCAGTCACATCCTCTGTAAAATTGCGCCCCTCTGCATCAACCGATGTAATCCGGGCTTCCCCATAAATCATGTACGCCCATTCCGCTTCCTTATGCCAGTGAAGCTCACGAATCGCACCAGGCTTTAGCCGCATATTGACAGATGCAAGACTTTTAGAGATCGGCAGTTCGCGGACTGTTACCTCGCGGGCGTAGCCGCCTTTTTCTAAACGATTGTGTGTATCAGAAAAAGAATATTTCAGGTTGGAGACCGTTCCATGATCGGTTTCTGGCGGCGTGAGCATATCTGGATTTTGTCTGTCCCGCTCGAGATTACGTGGAATTTTGACCGTTGCTCCTTTTTCTCCTCGAATCGGCTGTGGTATTCCATTTTGCTTTTCACTCATGATAAAATCCCCTTTCAACATCGTATTGTGTGAGGTGACAAAAGGCCTTTCATTTCGCCCTCGTTTTCATAAGGTGAAACGAATCAAGCAGATGTCAATCTGATTCATCATTTTTTTGAGCAGCGACTAATCGTTGGATGAGCTTGCTTAATTCATCAAACTTTCGTTCAAAGCGTGTCAGCAAGTACACCGTCAAAATGGCAGGGAAGCCAGCCTGACCGAGCTGCTTCAGCCATTCCTCTGAAAAAAAGGTCTCCATTTGTCTCACCTCCCAGCGGATACTCGTCTTCTATATAAGTGGTATGAAAGAAGAAAAAGGAAAGCAGAGGGGGAGAAAATGAATCATTAGACCCGTTTCACGAAGTTTACTTTTTTTAACTTTTGTCCACTTAATGCTAGTAGAGGGAACAAAGGGGAGGATGCACATGGATTATCGGCTGTTATTGAAAGCAAAATGGAAGGAAATCATTGATCACCCGCTCATTCAGCAGTTTTTAAGCAACCCGAAAAACGAGCAGCTGCTCCGGCAAGTCATGGAAGAGCCAAACGAGGAAAATGCCAAAAAACTAGATTCCGAGTTCAAACAGTTCTATCAGAAAATCCGCATCATCAAGTATATCTCCACTATGATACGCATCTTTTCAGTCGACTTTGACAAACGAGTAAAAAAGAAACAGCAGCGTTTTCCGCTCATACTCGATCATCCTGATACGCAAGAAGTGAAAGACCCTGTTCAAACAGATACGTATGAAGCCGTGCTCTTCAACCAGCAAGACTTAGGGGAGCACCTGCAAGATCAAACATTGTACAAGGCCTACCAGCAGCTCACAGACAAACAAAAAATGGTCCTAACCCAAATCTATGTCGAAGGCCAAACGATGAAGGAAATAGCCGATCAGTTAGGCGAAACAAGACAAAACATCTCAAACATTCACAAAAAAGCGCTCAACAAACTAAAAGAAGAAACAGGGGGAGATGTCCGTGCACGAAGACAAAATGACCAATGGAGAAATGGAAGAACTCATTGAAACCTTCACACCCATGATCAAAAAGAAACTACAAAACACGGCATATCAAGAAAGAGAAGACCTCGAACAAGAACTTTATATCAAACTCATCGAAAAAGTAGACTGGCTGATTTACCAAGAGGGACCTGGATTTTGGGAGTTTATTGTGGAATATATGACGAAGTTGTAAGAGTGAAGCACAAAAAAGACTCGCTCACACAGAGCCGAGTCTTAATTTTTTTTGCAGTTTTTCTTCACTGAAAATCCAGCCGGTATAGGAATTTTTGATTTGGTGGTCCATGTCGATATGGCAGATTGCGACAAAAGGATAGTGCCCTTTGCTGCGGTAGCGCAAATCAATGAACCGCACTTCATAATGATCCTTGTATTTATCTACTTCCCACCGGTAGACAGGGGAGAAGGAGAGAAAGGCAGAAATGTTTTCATCTTGTTTGGCAATTTTCATAATTTCAGTATCAGGAACCGGCACACGGTTAAAGGTGTCTAAAATGACGACTTCTCCATTCATGCTGCGCCCAACATGGAAAGAGGATTTACATTTCACGGCAATGCGCCATTGTCTGAACTTCATTGTAGGCGAAATAATAATCTCTTCAATTTCATCGAATCGTGCACGCAGCTGACGTTTAATCTGAAGCTGCATGATGACCCTGACGATATAGTAGCAGAAAATCACGGCATACAGCGTAATAAACGTATAGCCGGGATGTCCGCCAATCGCCCAAACGACAATGGCGACAAGGTGAGTAAAAAAGATAAACGGATCAAACGTATTAATGATCCCAAGCGCTACCCATTTCTTCGAAAATGGACGAATGGCCTGCGTGCCGTATGCGTTGAAAATATCGACAAACACATGAAGCACAACGGCTAATAGTGTCCATAACCAAAGGTGAAGTAAATCCGCCCCCGGCACAAATGGGAAAATCACAGCCGGAATCAGCAATGACCAAAACAGTACAGCCGGAATGGAATGTGTAAATCCTCGGTGATTTCTTATATAAACCGCATTATTTTTTAGTTTTAGCACAGTATCAATGTCTGGTGCTTGGGAGCCGGCGATGGTCGCGATCATCACGGCGTGTGCCATGTGTGGATCTGCACTGACGGCTGGATCTAAAAGTGCAAGTCCCCCAAGAGAAATGCCCATTACTACATGAGTACCAGTGTCCAATTGATTACCTCCTAGTTGTCATGCTTAGGAACAATCATACAAAGTATACGTCTCCAATCAAGACTATGTGCAAAATCACTTTTGCTTTATCCCGATTTAATGTAACATGTTAACGTATCTACAAACAGTATACAACAAATAAGGTTCTTTTCAGAACGTTAGCCCTCGGTCCAATGAGAAGGAGTATAGATATGAAAGACATTCAAGAAAAGCTGGACCGCAAAGATATTGCGGGCTTTCAGCATGATTTAATTGATTGGTATGAAAAAGAACAACGAACACTGCCATGGCGAGAAAATCAAGATCCATACCGCGTCTGGGTATCAGAAGTGATGCTCCAGCAAACGAGAGTGGATACGGTCATTCCGTACTTCACCCGGTTTATGGAGCAATTTCCGACGGTGAAGGATCTCGCTTTAGCTGATGAAGAAAAGGTCATGAAAGCATGGGAAGGTCTTGGCTACTACTCAAGAGTACGTAATTTACAGGCAGCTGTGAAAGAAGTCTATGAATCCTACGGGGGTGTTGTCCCTGATACGAAAGAGCAATTTTCAAAGCTCAAAGGTGTAGGCCCATATACGAGCGGCGCAGTACTGAGTATCGCCTATAACAAGCCGTATCCTGCGGTAGACGGCAACGTGATGAGGGTCATTTCTCGTATTTTGTCCATATGGGATGATATTGCAAAACCAAAAACGAGAAATATTTTCGAATTTGCGGTCGATCAGCTCATTTCCCGGGAAAAGCCGTCAGAATTCAATCAAGGGCTGATGGAGCTAGGTGCGCTCATTTGCACTCCAACTTCCCCTGCCTGCCTCATCTGCCCTGTGAACATGCATTGCTCGGCACTCGAGGAAGGCGTTCAGCATGAGCTCCCAGTGAAAAGCAAAAAGAAAAAGCCGACTGCGAAATCAATGGCAGCAGCGGTGTTATTTGATGACGCAGGCAACCTATATATTCATAAGCGGCCAAGTACAGGCCTCCTTGCGAATTTATGGGAATTCCCTAACATGGAAACCATGAAGGGAAGAAAAACGGAAAAAGAGCAGCTGATTGATTTCTTAAAAGAGGAGGCGGGTGTACAAGCGGAGCTTGGTGATTTAGAAGGCACCATTCAGCATGTCTTTACCCACCTCATCTGGAATATTTCTGTTTTCTTTGGACGAGTTACCTCTGTATCTGATGACACGAAGCTGAAAAAAGTCACAACAGAAGAATTTGAGGCATATGCTTTGCCAGTCTCACACCAAAAAATTTGGGAGCTGGCACTTGAGCAGCCTAGTCATATTTAACCGTTGTACCGTGGGTATAATCAGCTTCATTTCGATGCAAACCCCCGCGGTCTTCGATTTCAGAAATGATTTCTCGATACTTAGATTGCCCTTCTTCATTCAAATAAGGTAAAATTTGTTGGAAAGCATGATGAAAGTAAGCAAGCTCAGTATCTTTCCATTGATCCTTGGACATCATGCCAAGCTGGCTTAAATCGCGTCCGACATACATGAATGTAACCTCCTAATAGGAACTTTCCTATTAGTGTGAAGCGAATGAACGAAAACTATTCAAATCAGGAGATGAACCATAATGAGTCAACGTAAATGTGCATTAATTACAGGAAGCAGCAGAGGAGTAGGGAAAGAAGTAGCCCTTCGCCTCGCTGAAAAAGGATATGACATTGTCATTAACTATGCGAGAAGCAAAAAAGCCGCACTTGAAACAGCGGAAGAAATTGAAGCGATGGGTGTCAAAACATTGGTTGTCAAAGCCAATGTAGGCCAGCCTGAGAAAATCAAAGACATGTTTCAGCAAATTGACGAAACCTTTGGCCGTTTAGATGTATTTGTGAACAATGCGGCATCAGGTGTTCAGCGTCCAATTATGGATCTTGAAGAAAATCATTGGGACTGGACGATGAATATCAATGCGAAAGCCTTGTTATTCTGCGGACAAGAAGCGGCGAAACTAATGGAGAAAAACGGCGGCGGACATATCGTCAGCATTAGCTCACTAGGCTCTATTCGCTATCTTGAAAATTACACAGTAGTCGGCGTATCAAAAGCAGCACTAGAGGCTTTGACACGTTACCTTTCTGTTGAGCTGTCACAAAAAAATATCGTCGTTAACGCTGTATCAGGCGGCGCGATCGATACCGATGCACTCAAGCACTTCCCGAACCGTGAAGAGCTTTTAGAAGATGCGAAGAAAAATACACCTGCCGGCCGAATGGTGGAAATTAAAGACATGGTCGACAGCGTGGAATTCCTTGTATCAGGCAAAGCAGACATGATTAGAGGCCAGACGATTATTGTGGATGGCGGACGTTCTTTGCTTGTTTAAAAAAATCATGAATAGGATGTACACCTTCTGCACAAATTAATGTGCGTGGAGGTGATAATGATGGATCAACAACAAAACAAAACAAACGCGCAACAAGTAAAGAAACAAAACCAAGCTTCTGCACAAGGCGGTCAATTTGGTACTGAATTTGCTAGTGAGACTGACGCACAGCAAGTAAAAAAATACAACCAAAAAGCTGAGCAAAACAAACAACAAAACAGCTAATCACTGAAACAAAGGAAAGCACTTCATATACGAATGAAGTGCTTTTCTTTTTTGCCCCTCATCACCATCCGACAAAACCTGTAAAACCTCTACATAAACAGTCAAAGGATTTCTTCTTTCTTTCAAGAAATGGTATACAGACAAAAAGTGGATTCGATGAAAAGGGAGGAGTTAGATGTCTGATTTCGATCAGCTTGTAAAAGAACAAATGCAGCTCATGGATCAGCTGCTCGATGTGCAGGGAGAACTCGATCTATGCTTAGAAACAGAAAAACAATTGTTGCAGGATGAAAAAAAAGAAGAGTGGCATAGGCTTTGTGATCAGATCAAACAGAAACGCGCGGAACTGCAAAAAGTGCAAACCTTATTTACAAAACAAACAGAAGAGGTCATCAATTCATATAAACAGATGGAAAAGAGTTCTAGCGTGATGTAAGTCAGTGTGCCGTTCAATTGGGTTGAATGGCTTTTTCATTTCATTTTTTAATGATGTAACGGTATAATATAATAGAGACATGTTTAGTTGGGAAATTAGGTCTTTGGACTGTTAGGTTTGTTTGTTATAGAAAGTAGGGGAGAAAATATGGGCTATCCCAAGGAAGGAGAAACCATCCAAATTCAAAGCTATAAACATAATGGCTTGATCCACAGGATTTGGAATGAAACCACCATTCTGAAAGCAACGGAATTGTGTATCATTGGTGCAAACGACCGTACAATGGTGACTGAATCCGACGGCCGTACTTGGATGACGAGAGAACCGGCTATTTGCTATTTCCATGCAAAACAATGGTTTAATGTAATTGGGATGCTTAGAGATGATGGGGTATATTATTACTGCAACATCAGCTCTCCTTTTGCGACAGATGATGAGGCAATTAAGTATATTGATTACGATTTAGACGTCAAAGTCTTTCCAGACATGACGTACAATATTTTGGATGAGGATGAATATGCAGATCATAAGAGGCAGATGAATTATCCAAAAGAAATCGATAGTATCTTAAGAGAGCATCTGAATACATTACTGCATTGGATTCACCAGCGGAAAGGTCCGTTTGCTCCTGAATTTGTGGATATGTGGTATGAACGTTTTTTACATTATACAAAATAAGCAAGAGCATCAAAAAACCTGTTTGGCTTTTTTTAGGCTAACAGGTTTTTGACTGCGTACGGATAAGAGGCACTGATAGATTGGGAAGGAGATTTACATGGGGGTCATTAAACGCTACATGGCTTTTGTAACACCGTATAAAAAACAGATTGCATTGACAATGGTCATCGGAATGATTAAGTTCTCGATTCCCTTAACCTTGCCTCTGCTTTTAAAGTATGTCATTGATGATGTCATTCAAGGCTCGGGGTCAGCTGAAGAAAAGACATCAACTCTACTGATCATAATGGGAATCATGCTCGTATTATTTTTAGTGTTGAGGCCGCCTGTTGAATACTATAGACAATACTACGCTCAGTGGACAGGCAGTAAGGTATTATTTGATATTCGGGAAAAACTGTTCTCGCATATTCAAAAGCTAAGTCTTCGTTATTATGCCAACACGAGAACAGGAGAAATTATTTCAAGAGTGATCAACGATGTGGAGCAGACAAAGGAATTTGTCATCACAGGGCTCATGAACATTTGGCTGGATATGATGACCGTACTGATCGTGATCGCCATTATGTGTACACTGGATCTGAAGCTCACCATCGTGTCTGTCATTATTTTTCCGCTATATGCGTTTGCAGTAAAGTATTTTTACGGACGGCTTCGCAAGCTGACAAAAGAGCGGTCACAGGCGCTGGCAGAAGTGCAAGGGCACCTGCATGAGCGGGTACAAGGAATGCCGGTCATTCGCAGCTTTGCGATTGAAGAATATGAACAAGAGAATTTTCATGATGAAAACAAAAATTTCTTAAACAAAGCAATCAACCATACGAATTGGAACGCCAAAACATTTGCTGTCGTCAATACGATCACTGACATTGCACCGCTGTTAATCATTGCATTTGCTGGCTACACCGTGATTAACGGTTCGCTTTCGATCGGGACCATGATCGCCTTTGTCGGTTATATTGACCGGATGTACAATCCAATTCGCCGTCTCATTAACTCATCCACAACTTTAACCCAGTCCGTTGCATCAATGGATCGGATCTTTGAGTTTATTGATGAGCCATATGAGGTCACAGACCGGCCGAATGCAAAAGAAGCCAATCATTTAAAAGGAGAGGTAGAGTTTAAACATGTGTCGTTTCGTTATGAACACACGCAGGAAGAGATTCTGCACAATATCTCCTTGAAAGTAGACAAAGGACAAACGGTTGCGCTTGTAGGAATGAGCGGTGGAGGGAAGTCGACACTCGTCAGCTTAATTCCAAGGTTTTATGATGTCACAAACGGGTCACTTGAAATTGACGGGATTGATATAAAAGAGTACAAAGCAAGAAGTCTTCGAAATCAAGTCGGAATGGTGCTGCAGGATACATTCCTATTCAGTGACACGATTAAAGAAAATATTGCGGTTGGTGACCCTGAAGCACCTTTTGAAAAAATCGTGTCGGCTGCAAAAGCGGCAAATGCGCATGATTTTATTATGTCTCTTCCTGAAGGATATGACACGAAAGTAGGAGAACGGGGCGTAAAGTTGTCAGGCGGGCAAAAACAGCGGATTTCCATTGCAAGAGTATTTCTTAAAAATCCACCGCTGTTGATTTTAGACGAAGCGACGTCTGCACTTGATTTAGAAAGTGAGCATTACATTCAAGAAGCGATGCAAAAGCTGGCGAAGGATCGCACAACCTTTATTGTCGCACACAGATTATCAACCATTACACACGCTGACCAAATTGTGGTCATGGAACAAGGCGAAATAGTGGAAAAAGGAACACACGAAGAATTAATGAACCGAGACAGCCACTATCGTCATTTATTTACCATTCAAACATTAAATTAGTAGAAGCCTATCCGATTCTAGCGGATAGGCTTTTTTATGTTGTCAAAAACATGACATATTTCCCAGCTTGTCTCAATACAATTTTAAAAAGTATGACGGGGTGGTGAATATGTGAAAGAACAAGACGTGCTGCTAGATGTCAAACAGCTGTCCATTGCGTTTCAGCAGAAAAAGCAAAAAGTGCCCATCGTCCATCACATATCGTTCTCAATTCAAAAAGGAGAAACGTTAGGGATTGTGGGCGAATCTGGCTGCGGGAAAAGTATCACAAGCATGTCATTAATGGGTCTGAATCAGCAAACCGATACAACGGGCGAGGTTCATTTCGAAGGGCAAAATCTGCTGTCACTTTCAGAGAAACAGTGGCGAGAGATAAGAGGAAATGACATTTCGATGATTTTCCAAGAGCCTATGACCTCTCTGAACCCATTAATGACCATCGGCAAACAAATGACGGAAGCCCTTTTCACACATCAATCAATCGGTCAAAAAGAAGCAAAAGCGAAGGCGATTGATCTGCTTCAAACAGTTGGGTTGAAGCAAGCGGAATCGCTGCTTAGAAAATATCCACATGAATTATCAGGCGGTATGCGCCAGCGAGTCATGATTGCGATGGCAATGCTTTGTCATCCAAAGCTCATGATCGCTGACGAACCGACAACTGCACTTGATGTGACCATCCAAGCGCAAATTCTTCGTCTGCTCAAAAAGCTGAACGAAGAGATGGACACCGCTATTTTATTTATTACCCACGATCTAGGCGTCGTGCGGCAAATATGCCAGCGAGTCATGATTATGTATGCCGGTCGAATTGTAGAAGAAGGAACCGTTGACCGTATTTTTCAAAAACCTCTGCATCCCTACACGAAAGGTCTTTTCGCCTCAGTTCCATCGTTTAAAGATAAAAAAGAAAAACTCATCTCTATTGCAGGTCATGTGCCTAAGCCAGGGGCCATCCGGTCCGGCTGTCAATTTGCACCACGCTGCCCATATCAAATGGCGCAATGTCTTGAAAAAGATCCAGCCTTACAATCCATTGAACAAAATCACCGCGTGGCATGTTTTCTAATGGAAGGAGGAGAAGACACTGAGTCACCCACTCTTGCAAGTGAATCAGCTGACAAAACGGTATGACACAGCCGCTTTTTTTTCTAAACATAAACAATCGACTTTGGCTTTAAATCAAGTGTCCTTTCACGTGAAGGAAGGAGAAACGCTTGGCATTGTTGGTGAATCAGGCTGCGGTAAATCAACACTTGGCAAAAGCCTAATGAGATTGACTGAACCCACATCAGGCTCTATTCAATTAAAAGGGCAGGAGATCACCCTTCTAAAAGAACGAGACATGCGTTCCTTAAGAAAAGACATTCAAATGATCTTTCAAGATCCATATGCTTCTTTAAATCCAAGAATGAAAATCAAAGATATTTTAGAGGAACCACTGATTGTTCATCATCATGGGACGAAAGCAGAAAGACGGAAATGGGTAAAAGAGATGCTGCACATTGTTGGATTTGATCCTTCTTACGGGGAACGTTATGCGCATCAATTCAGCGGCGGACAAAGGCAGCGTATCGGTATCGCTAGAGCGCTTATTACGCACCCGAGTCTAGTTATTGCCGATGAACCAGTTTCGGCTTTAGATGTATCCGTTCAAGCGCAAATTTTGAATTTGATGCTTGAATTGCAAAAGACGCTTTCTCTGACGTATTTGTTTATTTCTCACGACCTTGGGGTTGTCAGGTATATGAGCGACCGGATCGCCGTCATGTATGCTGGGCGCATTGTGGAGATGGGGCCGGCCGAAGATGTGTTTCACAGCCCGCTCCATCCCTATACGTCGCTGCTTCTGAAATCCATTCCACATATGGATCACGTACTAGAGGCGCAAGACGTGGCAGCAGAAGAGACCACAATGACGGAACGCGGCGGCTGTCCTTTCTACAAAAGGTGTCCAAAAAGATGGGAGAAATGCTTGAAAGCAGTTCCTGCTTTGTATGAGGAGGAACCGGGGCACGCGGCCGCGTGTTATTTATATCTAAAGGAGGAACACAATGAAGAAGACATGGTTATTCAGTAGTTTCATTTTTGTGCTGGCACTGGCGCTCTTTTTAGGGGGATGCTCGTCTTCACCGACATCAGAAGAAAAGGCAACAAAAGATACCCTCGTATTTGGCAGAGGGGGAGATTCCACTTCACTAGATCCAATCACAACAACAGAAGGCGAAACCTTTAAGGTCACAGAGAATATATTTGAAAAGCTTTTGAACTACGGTGAGAAAGACACGACCATCCATCCTGGCCTCGCAACAGAATGGGATGTTGCAAAGGACGGAAAATCGTACACATTCTATTTAAGAAAAGGTGTGAAATTTCACGATGGCACAGACTTTAACGCAGAAGCAGTGAAATTCAATTTTGACCGCTGGATGAATGGAGACGCAGAAAAGTTTCCTTACTATGGGATGTTTGGCGGCTATAAAAAAGATAAAGGGCATGTCATTAAAGACATCATCGTCAAAGGCGAGCATGAAATTGAATTTCAGCTAAAGCGCCCGCAGGCGACATTTCTCAAAAACATTGCTATGTCACCATTTGGCATTGCCAGTCCAGCGGCTGTTGAAAAAAGCGGTGATTCATTTAGAGAAAATCCAGTGGGGACAGGACCATTCAAGTTTAAAGAGTGGAAGCAAAACGACCGCATCGTGTTAGAAAAGAACGAGGAGTATTGGCAGAAGGATAAACCAAAGCTGAATCAAATCATCTTCCGCTCCATTCCAGAAAACTCTGCTCGTTTAAATGCCCTTAAAACAGGCGAGATCGACTTAATGGATGGCGTGAATCCGTCAGATTTAGATGGCATTAAAACCGACAAAGCACTCCAGCTCATTGAAAGACCATCGATGAACGTAGGCTATATCGGACTGACCGTCACAAGAAAGCCGCTTGATAACAAGCTGGTTCGTCAGGCACTCAATTATGCGGTCGATAAAGAATCGATTATTGAGTCATTTTATGGCGGACTTGCTGAGCCAGCAAAAAATCCATTGCCGCCAGCTTTAGAAGGTTACAATGACGACATTGAACCATATCCGTATGATCCAGAAAAAGCGAAAGAACTATTAAAAGAAGCGGGCTTCCCTGACGGCTTTCGCATCAAGCTTTGGGCAATGCCTGTACCGCGTCCATATATGCCAGATGGGATGAAGGTAGCAGAAGTCATTCAGTCAAATTTTGAAAAGGTCGGCGTCAAAGCAGAAATTGTGACATATGACTGGGCCACCTATTTAGATAAAGCAAGTAAAGGGGAAGCAGATGTGTTCTTATTAGGCTGGACAGGGGACAATGGCGATCCTGATAATTTCATTTACACACTGCTGGACAAAGACAGCATTGGTGGTAACAACTATACATTCTTCGAAAACGATAAAATGCATGACATTCTTATTGAAGCGCAAACAGACACAGATCAAAAGAAACGAAATGAGCTGTATAAAAAAGCTCAGGAAATCATTCATGACGAAGCGCCTTGGATTCCATTGGTGCATTCAATTCCAATGCTTGCCGCATCTAATGATTTAAAAGAATATCAGCCGCACCCAACTGGTTCAGAAGCTTTAACTGACGTGTATTTCGAATAAGCAAATAAGGGAGATCATGTATCTCCCTTATCAAACAAAGATAAAGGCGGTGAAAGCTGTTTGTTTGCTTATTGTATGAAGCGGGCAGGAATGCTCATCCCAGTACTGATCGGAATGACATTGGTCGTGTTTTCAATTATTCGTTTTATACCTGGAAATCCAGCGCAGGTCATCTTAGGACAGCGGGCAACGAAAGAGGCTGTAGAACAATTAACGATCCAGCTCGGTTTAGATCAGCCATGGTACGTTCAATACGGTCATTATATGCTTGGCCTTTTAAAAGGGGATTTAGGGACTTCCATTCGAACAGGAGCGGCTATTGCCCAGGAAATGAAGCCCTACTTATTTGCGACGTTAGAATTGACCTTTTTTGCCATGGTGCTGGCGATTGTCGTGGGAGTGAATGCTGGAATCATTAGTGCTTGGTTTAAGCATTCTTTCTTTGATTATGCCGCGATGTTTATTGCACTCATCGGAGTGTCCATGCCAATTTTCTGGTTAGGCTTAATGGGGCAGTGGCTGTTCTCGATCGAATTAGGTATTTTGCCGACAACGGGCCGAGAAGACGTAAGGAATCCAGTCGAATCAATCACGTATATCCATACACTGGACACGCTTTTGCAGGGCCGGTTTGATCAATTCGCTGACAGCATCAAGCATTTGATCTTACCAAGTACAGCACTCGCCACAATTCCTGCTGCGATTATTGCGAGAATTACAAGGGCAAGTATGCTGGAAGTGCTTCATTCCGACTTTATTCGAACAGCAAAAGCAAAAGGAGTACGTTCATTTTTTATCATTTATCAGCATGGCCTGAAAAATGCGCTCATTCCGATCTTGACGATTATTGGTCTTCAGACGGGCCTCTTGCTTGGTGGAGCGATTTTAACAGAAACCATTTTTGCTTGGCCGGGAATCGGGCGGTATATATATGACGCCATCAGTTATCGTGATTACCCAGTCATTCAAACAGGTATTCTTGTCGTTGCGCTTATATTTGTCCTGATCAATTTCATTGTGGACATCTTGTATGCGGTCATTGATCCAAGGATTAAATATTAGGGAGGGAGAGTGACAATATGGAAGCACAAAAAGAGCTTGAACCACCTCAGCCAAAAGATGAACGCTCTCAATCATTGATTCTTGAATCAATGAAGCAGTTCTTTCAGCATAAGCTGGCGGTCATTGGCAGTGTGATTGTCTTTTTATTTCTGATCCTAGCGATCTTTGCACCGCTCATTGCTCCTTATGGAATCAATGAACAATCACTCGGGGAGCGATTTAGTGCCCCTTCAGCTGCACACTGGTTTGGTACGGATGATTTCGGCAGAGATATATTTTCGAGAGTTGTGCATGGAGCACGGATTTCCTTATGGGTCGGCTTCTTCTCGGTTCTCGGGTCTGTCATTTTAGGCACACTGCTTGGATTGATAGCAGGCTATGGCGGAAGAGTGTTAGATGCTGTGATCTCCAGATTGTTTGATATTTTACTTGCTTTTCCTAGCATTCTATTAGCGATTGCTATTGTCTCCATTCTAGGCCCCTCCTTACAAAATGCCCTTATTGCCATTGCGATTATTAATGTCCCAACCTTTGGACGGCTCGTTCGTTCAAAAGTGCTGAGTATTAAACAAGAAGAATACGTGCTGGCAGCAAAGGCGGTTGGGATGTCACACCGCCGCATCGTACTGCGTCACATTCTGCCAAATAGTATGGTGCCAGTCATCGTCCAGGCGACGCTAGCGATCGGAACCGCAATTATTGAGGCAGCCGCTTTAGGCTTTTTAGGGTTAGGTGCACAGGCGCCAAGCCCAGAATGGGGGAAAATGCTCGCCGACGCGAGACCTTATCTCGTTCAAGCCCCTTGGACATTATTCTTTCCAGGGATAGCGATCATGCTGACTGTTCTCGGCTTTAACCTGATGGGAGATGGATTAAGAGACACACTGGATCCTAAAATGAAGAAAATAAAATAAGACCGATTCTCAGAATCGGTCTCAGCGCGCGGGCAAACCCTCGCATTAAGTGTCAGTCCTGCGTGCCGGTGCTCACGAATACTCAATTCGCTCCGCTCCGGTACTCGTTCTTCCTAGACTGCAAAGGTTTTCAGGTCACGCTGAAAAGAAGACAAAGAGCAAAAATCAAGATCATTTTAGCTCTTTGTCAACAATTTAAGACCGATTCTAGGAATCGGTCTTTTCTATTTATGCTTCTTTTTCTTCTGTCTCGATTTCACTATCTTTTGGGTGATACGTCTGGAAGCTTGTAATCAATGTATCTAAATGCTCTAATTCATCACGGTATTCGATGATGCTGGACATGACATTCAGCATATTGTAATCGAGCAAGTCGTTTTCTTGGTTTTGCTGATGCTGAATAAATGATTTCGTTAACGTCTCAAGGCGAAGAGAGCATTCATTTTGAAATTCATCGTCCTGCGGCTTCATTTTTCCGACGAATTTCATCAAGGTGCGCTCATGCCAATACAATAAATAATCAATCTCATCCGTTAAGCTTTCCCTGAAATGCTCTGGCATCAAATGAATTTCATTTTCTAATTTATGAAGCTTTTTCAGCAAATACAGAGCGCGATTTGATGTCATAATGGCCTGCCTGAACAAAACAAGCTTTCTTGATTTGACATACGTGGTTTTCTTTAAATAGCTTCGTTCTTCTTTGTATAACAAGTAAATGTGATCTAACTTGATCATGCGTTCTTTTATTTGATCGATGTCATCCTTTAATGTGGAATGATCAGTAGACTGTCTGGAGGTCAGACGAATCCATTTTAAAATCTCCTCCGTATTTTCCATAATGTGATGAACAAGTTTTGTTTCATACTTTGGCGGCAGGAAGATTAAATTCACTAAAAATGAAGAGAGAACCCCTAACACCACAGTAGCTGTTCGGATTAAGGCAAAGGAAAGGAAATGATCCCCTGCACTTTCTAAAATCGCAATGACGGTTACAAGTGCAATCGGAATGGTGTGTTCAATCTTCAGCTTTAAATTAATGGCGATGACCATGACGGCGGTTAAACCGATAATGACTGGTCCTGTGCCAAAAAGCAGACCGAACGTAATGGCAAGCGCTGCTCCAATAATATTGGCTTGCACTTGATCTACAATGGTTAAAAAAGATCGATAAATTGATGGCTGGATAGCAAATAC
Source organism: Bacillus sp. F2HM (assembly GCF_019266135.1). NCBI lineage: Bacteria > Bacillati > Bacillota > Bacilli > Caryophanales > Bacillaceae > Bacillus > Bacillus sp. F2HM. The sequence continues at coordinate 4,455 of NZ_LRMO01000038.1, read as the reverse complement.
AGCTGCAATTCCCGCGAAGACGGGCGTTGGCAACCCAAGCCATGTTGCCAGGTAAAGCGCGAGTACAATGGCAATACCAGTTTTTAAAATACGGGCTCCAAGTTTCATTGGTTTTGTCCCTGCATTCCTTTCTTTTCGATAATAGATGATCACTCGTCATTTATCATTCATATTTTGATGAAACAACTAAGTAATATACAGCGGTCTTCCGAAATATTCAAGTGATTTTTGAAAGTTCATGAAAACATCAAAAGAAGGTATTGAGAAGAAATGTAACAGATTCGCACGCTTTTGACAAACAAGAGCTGGTAAATAAAAAAACAGGCGCCTGTTTTTACGCCTGTTTTGGACTTCATTATGATTGTTTCAGCTGTGCAAATGCATGATCTACTGCTTGCAGCGTCTCAGAAATATCTTTTTCAGTATGAGCGATCGTTAAGAACCAAGCTTCATATTTAGAAGGAGCGAGGTTAATGCCTTGCGCGAGCATTAATTTGAAGAAACGGGCAAACATTTCGCCATCCGTATTTTCAGCCTGCTCGTAGTTCACAATCGTTTCTGTTGTGAAATAAATTGTGAGCGCTCCTTTTAAGCGATTCACTGTAATATCTACTTGATGCTTTTTGGCATGGGCTAAAATGCCTTCTTCTAACATAGCGCCAAGCTGATCAAGACGCTCGTAAACGCCGTCTTCTTTTAACAATTCCAAGCAGGCAATACCTGAAAGAATGGATGCAGGGTTTCCTGCCATTGTGCCAGCTTGATAGGCTGGTCCAAGCGGGGCAACTTGTTCCATAATTTCTTTTTTACCGCCGTAAGCGCCGATAGGAAGTCCGCCGCCAATAATTTTTCCTAATGCAGTGAGGTCAGGTTTTACTTGAAGCAAGTCCTGTGCACCGCCATACATAAAGCGGAAAGCGGTAATGACTTCATCATAAATCACCAGTGCGCCTTTTTCATGTGTGAGGTCATTGACCTGCTGCAGGAAACCGTCCTTAGGCTCTACGATGCCAAAGTTCCCGACAATTGGCTCGACAAGGACAGCTGCTACTTCATCACCCCAGCGATCTAATGCTTCTTTATAGCTGTCAATATCATTAAATGGAACGGTAATGACTTCATTAGCGATACTCTTTGGTACGCCCGCTGAATCAGGTGTTCCTAAAGTGGAAGGACCAGAGCCGGCTGCCACTAGCACAAGATCAGAGTGGCCGTGATAGCATCCGGCAAACTTAATGATCTTTGTTCTGCCTGTATATGCGCGAGCCACTCGAATCGTTGTCATCACCGCTTCTGTACCTGAATTGACAAAACGAACTTTGTCCAAAGCAGGCATGGCTTCCTTCAGCATTTTAGCAAAAGTGACTTCATGTTTCGTTGGTGTTCCGTAAAGGACACCTGTTTCAGCCGCTTTCGTGATGGCTTTTGTAATATGCGGGTGGGCGTGTCCTGTAATAATAGGACCGTATGCTGCCAGATAATCGATATAGCGATTTCCATCAACATCCCAAAAATAAGCGCCTTCTCCTCTTTCCATCGCAACGGGTGAACCGCCGCCTACTGCCTTATATGAACGAGACGGGCTGTTGACACCTCCAACAATGTGCTCCAGCGCCTCTTGATGTAATTTTTCTGATTCTGTGAATTTCATAAATAGCCTCCTATCTCAACGTATCACGTCGTCTATCATTATTTTAACATGCCGATGCAAGCGTCCTTAGTTGAATATCCTCTCAAAATTGGATAGGCTAATTAAAAAATAGGTTGGAGGGATTGTGTCATGACAATCGAAGTAGGGCAGCAAGTACCTGACATTGAATTAACCGGTGACAACGGGGAGAAAGTAAAGCTTTCTGATTTTAAAGGAAAACATATTGTCCTTTATTTCTATCCAAAAGATATGACACCAGGCTGTACAACAGAAGCATGTGATTTCCGCGACCGCCATCAAAGCTTTGCAGAATTAGATGCTGTTATTATCGGCGTAAGCCCAGACAGTCAGGACAAGCACCAAAAGTTTAAAGAAAAACATGATTTGCCGTTTCTGCTTCTTGTAGACGATGAACAGAAATTGTCTGAAGCCTTTGGGGTATGGAAGCTGAAAAAGAACTTTGGCAAAGAATATATGGGAATCGAGCGTTCAACGTTTCTGATTAATAAAGAAGGCACGCTTGTGAAAGAATGGCGAAAAGTAAAAGTGAAAGACCACGTAGAGGAAGCGCTTGAGGAATTGAAAGCTCACGCTTAATATCCTCACAGGATGAGATCGGCAGTCATGCCGGTCTTTTTTGTAAAGAAGAATAGGTAAAAAAGAGGATTGTAATTGACAAAGTTTCGGCTCTGGGGGTACACTATTTATAAAGATTATAATATAAGAATATTTTTGAAGAGAGGTGCATGATGAAATGGCTGCTCACGAACTAAAAGACGCTTTAGATGCTCTAAAAGAAACCGGTGTTCGAATTACTCCGCAGCGCCATGCCATCTTGGAGTTTCTCGTAAATTCTATGACTCACCCAACCGCGGACGATATATATAAAGCACTTGAAGGAAAATTTCCAAACATGAGTGTCGCAACGGTTTACAACAATTTACGAGTCTTCCGGGAATCTGGATTAGTAAAGGAATTAACGTATGGTGATTCCTCAAGCCGATTTGATTTTGCGACATCTGACCACTACCATGCGATTTGTGAAAACTGCGGAAAAATCGTGGACTTTCACTATCCTGGCCTTGATGAAGTTGAACAGCTTGCATCCCATGTGACAGGCTTTAAAGTCAGTCATCATCGCTTGGAGATCTATGGAACTTGTCAAGAATGTGCGAAAAAAGAAAATCATTAATGAAAAAGCTGACCGTTTAAATGGTCAGCTTTTTTTATGACTTTTTTCGATTGTAGGATTCATCAAACTCTTTACCTTCTAATGCTGGATCAAGTGTAAGCGGCTCTCTGCAATGCATGCACATGTCCACCCGCCCAAGCACTTTTGTTTCCTTTTCACAGCCTGGACAAACGACACGTACAGCCTTCGTAGAAAGCATACCAATCCAAAAGTAAACGGCTGTACTTAATCCAATCGATAAGACGCCAAGCAGCATAAAGAAAGTCGACAGCCAGATCGATTCCTTGAAGAACACACCGATATACATGATCAGAAAGCCAACAAAAACCAAACTAAGTGCAAATGTTCTGATTTTATTAATCTTACTGGAGTATTTCGCCATCCCTAGTCCCCCTTATCTCCAATATAGCACATTTTACCTTTCCGTTTGAATTAGTTATAGAGTTTTGTGAATAAATTGCTTATAATGATTCAATGATCTTTTTTCATGTATTGAAGGAATTTTGATTCTATGAGGAGAAATACATAGCATTAGAGAAGAACTTTACACCCGAGTATTGGAGGAATCACTATGGAAAATCTTCTCCGTCCTATTTATCAAGAGAGAGCAAGCCATCCAGACACATTGGCTGTGATTATAGTAGAAAGAAGACATAAAGTATCTTCTGAGACGGATAACTTTGATGCAGCACTTTTAGTCATCGTAAAAGAAGCGGAAGAGCCGTTATTTATCAAGCACTATGAATCCGATCACCAAACAGCTTCTTTAAACGTTGTCACAGATGATCAACTGAAGGAATGGATTACCCTCGGTACTAACCGCCGAATCATCGATTGGATTTTGAATGGCAAAGTCCTATTTGATCGAAATGAATATATCTTCAACTTAATTGATGAACTAAGTACATTCCCGTTTTCAAACCGCAAGCTTAAAATCGGTTTAGAATATGGCAAGCTCATTCGCAGATATATAGAAGGAAAAGCATTTTTTGAGTCAAATCAATTCCTTGATGCATATAATTCCATTGTGCATGCCCTGCATCACTTAGCACGTATTGAAGTAATTGATAAAGGCTTCCACCCAGAAGTGACCGTTTGGAACCAAGTGCGTCATATGGAGCCGGAAGTATACAAACTTTATTCAGAACTGATTGAAAGCCATGAAAGCCTGCATAAACGTTTGGAACTTTTATTTTTAGCAAATGATTTTTTGATCCATTCAAAAGCAGAAATTGGTGCCGCTCATTTGCGTCATGTCATGGAACAGAAGGATATATGGCTTTTTGGTGAGCTTCTTGCACACCCTGATCTAAAGTATTTCACGCCTGACCTTAGCGTTATGATTGATTTCTTTGTGGAAAAAGGAATTGTTCAAGTGGAGCCGATTGAGACAAAGGGACAAAAAATCTATCATCGAGGATATTTTGTGAAAAAAGATATTGACGCATGAATATTATGATGGTATATTATTAAACGTCGCTAACGAGCAACTGAGTTGCTTTGAAAGAAAAGCTGACAAAAAGAAATTCTAAAAAACGCTTGACGCACACGGTGCTCAAATGTTATATTAAGAAAGTCGCCTCTGAGCGATAACGAAGATGATCTTTGAAAA
>NZ_LRMO01000037.1:0-842 GCF_019266135.1 Bacillus sp. F2HM | reverse complement strand
GTGGAGCCTAGCGGGATCGAACCGCTGACCTCCTGCGTGCAAGGCAGGCGCTCTCCCAGCTGAGCTAAGGCCCCATAAAAGATGGTCGGGAAGACAGGATTCGAACCTGCGACCCCTTGGTCCCAAACCAAGTGCTCTACCAAGCTGAGCTACTTCCCGATCTTAATGGCGCGCCCGAGAGGAGTCGAACCCCTAACCTTTTGATCCGTAGTCAAACGCTCTATCCAATTGAGCTACGGGCGCTTATTTATAATGCCGAGGGCCGGACTTGAACCGGCACGGTAGTCACCTACCGCAGGATTTTAAGTCCTGTGTGTCTGCCAATTCCACCACCCCGGCGTGGATGGTATAAGCGGAAGACGGGATTCGAACCCGCGACCCCCACCTTGGCAAGGTGGTGTTCTACCACTGAACTACTTCCGCATTACAGGATTTCTTTATTTTATTTGGCAATGCGGGTGAAGGGACTTGAACCCCCACGTCATAAAGACACTAGATCCTAAGTCTAGCGCGTCTGCCAATTCCGCCACACCCGCATGAAACATGGTGAGCCATGAAGGACTCGAACCTTCGACCCTCTGATTAAAAGTCAGATGCTCTACCAACTGAGCTAATGGCTCGCTTTAAAAGCGACTTGTCTATCTTACCATATGAAAGTGGTGCCGGCAAGAGGACTTGAACCCCCAACCTACTGATTACAAGTCAGTTGCTCTACCAGTTGAGCTACACCGGCTTTATCTATCCTAACATTATGTAAGAATAAATATGGTGGAGGATGACGGGCTCGAACCGCCGACCCTCTGCTTGTAAGGCAGATGCTCTCCCAGCTGAGCTAATCCTCC
>NZ_LRMO01000036.1:0-550 GCF_019266135.1 Bacillus sp. F2HM | reverse complement strand
CAGCTGAGCTAATCCTCCACTATGTAGGAATCTCTCGATCCGACAAAGATTATTATATACAGGTTTTAATCATTTGTAAAGGCTATATTAAAAAAATTTTATTTCAATTTTCATTGCGTATTTCTTTTAACAAATGATCGTCATTTCACCTATTCAAACAGCTACTATTCCACGTTCAGCAGCTGAACTTCTCTCTTCTATATTCTCTTTTAAAACGTTCGATTCCTTCAGAAATATTAGCAGTCCCTTATTTTTATACTTTAATGATATATGTAATCTCTTAGCCGTAAGCATTTATAAAAATCATAGAGGCTTACACATCTTTAATTTCCCTATATAAGCTGACACTCTGTCTCTCTATTGTTTTTTTATAGATAATGTTTTATGCGATAGGCTCATTTTTTCTTTATATCCAAGTATTTCACACGCTGCTTGTGGACATAAAATGAAGCCACGATCTTTTATCAAACAAGTGAATGTATGTACCCTCAACTTGCACAAAAAAGATCAGTTCCGACTGGAACTGATCTTTATAGAAGCTTGGCGGCGT
>NZ_LRMO01000035.1:0-4265 GCF_019266135.1 Bacillus sp. F2HM | reverse complement strand
GGTGCAACTGGGGTAACGGGTGATACAGGAGCTACCGGAGTTACTGGAGCCACAGGAGCAACTGGGGTAACGGGTGCAACAGGAGCGACCGGTGCAACCGGAGCAACTGGAGTAACTGGAGTAACCGGTGCAACAGGCGCCACCGGAGTCACAGGTACAGGAGCCACCGGCGCCACCGGTCCAACAGGAGTGACAGGTTCAAGTGCGATCATTCCGTTTGCTTCAGGTACACCTGCTGTCCTGACAACAATTGCAGGCGGTCTTGTTGGAACATCCAGCTTGATCGGATTTGGTAACTCAGCGACAGGTGTCAGTATTTTAGGCGGAGTGATTGATTTAACCGGCGCTGCAGGCACTTTACTCAACATGGCGTTCTCAGTTCCTAGAGCCGGAACAATCACATCATTTGCTGGCTATTTCAGTACGACAGCTGCTCTTTCTTTGCTTGGCACAAGTATTACGGTCACAGCTAGTTTGTTTGCTTCACCGACACCAAATAACAGTTTCACTCAAGTAGCGAGTGTCACTTTAGCACCAGCTTTAACCGGTGTTTTAACGCTGGGTGCGATCGCAAATGGTATTGCGACTGGTCTAAATGTACCAGTCACACCGGAAACACGATTGCTTGTTGTATTCTCCGCATCAGCTACAGGTCTTTCCTTAGTGAATACCGTAGCAGGCTATGCGAGTGCGGGTTTATCAATCACGTAATAGGCATACAGGGACGACTCGATGCCTGAGTCGTCCTTTTTTGTTTGAAATAATTTTCTCTTAACTTAGTCAGAAAAAATGATATCATTTTCTTAGAGTCTATTCGGGTGAATCTACTGAATTAGGGGTTGTAGCGGTGAGGATGGGCAAAAGGAAAGTGACTTTACAAACGAAAATTTTGGGGTTAATTATCGGGCTTTTGCTTGTTGTCATTGCGTTATTAACCATTTGTTTTGGTTTTCTGCAGACATCAGAAAGGCAGGGACAAGCTGAACAGCTGGCGGTGCAGACCGCTAGAACGATATCATATATGCCGCCCATTAAAGCATCGGTGGCTCTATCAGCGTCCCAAAATGAAGAACAGGCAGTGCTTGAGCAAATGAAGGAGCAAGTAAGAGCACATGCCATCTTCATTACCAATCGAAAAGGAAAGGTCCTTGTTCATACGAATCATGAGGACGTAGGAAAAACCATCAGTGTATCGGAAGGAAGAAGTACCCTCTTATTTGGAGGAACTTCCATATCAACTGATGATTCTAATGGTGAAACCGTTGTCAGAGGCAGTGCACCCATTATGAAAGAAACAGAAGGGCATGAAGAAATTATCGGCACAGTCACCGTCGAATTTTTAAAAAAGGAAATTGATCAAGCGACAGCTCATCAGCTATTCAAGCTTAGCTATATTGCACTTCTCGTGCTTTTGCCTGGCATATTCGGTGCGATTTTTTTAACGAAGAGTATTCGCAAAGATACATTAGGGCTTGAGCCGCATGAAATAGCTTCGTTGTATCGAGAAAGAGAAGCGATGCTGCTCGCTATAAAAGAAGGGATCATTGCGTTTGACCAGAAAGGCGCGATTACGATGATGAATACATCAGCTGAGCACATGCTGCGCGTCTCATCAAAGCTGCCACTTCATATTGATCAAGTCTTGCCAAATGCCAAACTTCTTCTCTATTTAAAGGCAGAGACGATTGAACCTAACATCGAAACCGTCGTCAATGATAAAACCTATGTCTTAAATGTGAAAAAAGTAATGCAGGATCATCGAGTATTCGGAGGGATTGTGAGCTTCAGAGAGAAAACAGAGCTGACGAAGCTGCTGGATACATTAACAGAGGTCAGCCAATATTCAGAAGACCTAAGGGCACAAACGCACGAATTCTCAAATAAGCTGTACGCCATCTTAGGCCTGCTTGAGCTGAATCAAGTCGATGAAGCCATCGACCTAATTAAAGAAGAATATCATCTGCAAAACCGTCAGCACGATTTACTCATGAAGCAGATTCGGTCTCCTAAAATACAAGCCATCTTACTTGGCAAGTTAGGGAAAGCATCAGAGAAGAAAGTCCATTTCCACATTGATGAAAATAGCTCACTTGAGCCGCTCCCAGCTCATTTAAGTCTATCTCACTTTATCACCATCATTGGCAATCTCGTAGACAATGCTTTTGAAGCTGTATTAAATAAGGAGAAGCGCGAGGTAGACCTATTCATCACAGATATTGGGTTTGATATTATCATAGAAGTGTCAGATTCAGGTGATGGAGTGAATGAAGAGGAACTGTCACAGATTTTCACAAGAGGCCATTCGTCAAAGGGAGAAGGACGAGGCTACGGGCTTGCGAATGTGAAAGAAGTATTGGACGAGCTTGGGGGCTGGATTGAAGTTGCGAACCAAAAAGAAGGCGGTGCCATCTTCACTGTATACATACCGAAAGGCACAAAGGGGGAATAGATGGTGATTAAGGTACTCATTGCGGAGGATGATTTTCGAATCGCTGCCATTCATGAATCTTATATACAAAAGATAGAAGGATTTAAGGTCGCCGGAAAGGCAAAGAGTGCAAAGGATATGTGGGAGGCGCTCCAAAGGGAACAAGTTGATCTCATTTTGCTTGATGTCTATATGCCTGATGAACTCGGCACAAACTTGCTGCCGCTTTTAAGAGAACGCTGTCCTGAAGTAGATGTGATCATTATCACGGCTGCAACGGAAACGACGCTTTTAAGAGATGCGCTTCATTACGGAGTGGTTCATTATTTAATCAAACCGGTGACCGCACAAAAGTTTGCACAAGTTTTAACCGAATATAAAGAGAAGAAAGACATCATCAATTCAAAGGATGAAGTCAATCAAACGATGATTGATTTGTTTTTTGGGCAGATGCAGGAAGAGCCAAAACAAAGGGATGACAGAGATCTCCCCACAGGCATCAATTCACTGACCTTGGACAAAGTGAAAACATTGATGACATCAGAGAATAGCGGAATTACAGCAGAAGAACTCGGGGAAAAGATGGGCGCATCACGTACAACTGCGAGACGGTACGTAGAGTATCTCGTGACAACAGGGGAATGCCGGGCAGAGCTTGCATACGGAATCATTGGCAGACCTGAACGTAAATATTACCCTGCCAAACAAGCGGAGTCTTAAAAGATGAAAAAAGGAATACTTTTTGTGATCGTGCTCTGCCTTTGTATGACACTCACCTTCAATGAAAAAAAAGCCGGAGACTCTTTCCTACAGCAAAGCTCCTTATATATTGTGGTGTCGGGTGTACCAGATGGAGGATTTGACCAAACGGCTCAGGTGATGAAATCAGTGCTTGAACAAGAGAAACTGGTGAACCGGCCTGTGAACATTCTTTATCAAAGAGGCGGAACGGTGGATAAAGGATGGACATACATGATGGAGCGAGAAGCCAACTATATCAGTTTAAATTCAAGCTTATTGTTAAGCCGTAATTTACTTGGCAGCAGTAACGTGACGATGAATGATGTGACACCGCTGGCAATCCTTGCAGAAGAGTGGCAGGTCGTCGCAGTCCCGATGGATTCTCCTTTTGCAAATGGGAAGGAGCTGTTACACGCCCTCAAGAAAAAACCAGATTCCTTAAAAATTGGGTTTGCCCCTGACTTTGGAAATGATGATCAAATCTCATTCGCCCGGGCAGCAGAAATGGCAGGGATTGATCCCTATCGCATTCAATTTTTGAAATTTGACAGTGCAGATGATTTATTTCAGGCGCTCATCAACCATGAAGTGGATGCAGCAACGACTACCATTACAGAGGTTCGTCATGATTATGAAAAAAAGAGGCTGAAGCTCGTAGCGACGACAACCAGCCAGCGCTTAGATGGATTTGAAGATGTGCCGACATGGAAAGAGCAGGGCATTCCGCTCATCTTCTCCCATTGGCGCGGTGTGATGGGCTCTAAACAAATGAGTCAGCATGACATTCGTGAATGGGATCAGCTTCTTCAAAAAATGACGGAAACGAAGTCCTGGAAAAAGCGATTAAAGCAAAAGGGCTGGACAAGTCGTTATATGAACAGCAAAGAGGCAAAGATCTTTATGGAAGATCAATTAAGGCAATATGAGCAATTGATACAAGGAGAACAAGCGGTCGAGTGAGACCGCTTCCAGCGTGTAGCCAAACCCTTGCATTCGTTGTCATTCCTGCGTGCCGGTGTTCACGAATCTATATTCGCTCCGCTCCAGTACTCATCCTTCCTAGACTTCGAAGGTTTTCTATCACGCTGAAAAGAAG
>NZ_LRMO01000034.1:0-3071 GCF_019266135.1 Bacillus sp. F2HM | reverse complement strand
TGTTCTTTGAAAACTAGATAACAATAAGTAATACATTCACATTGAATGCAATGCAAAGTTCATCACACATAGTGATTCTTTCTAAAGTAAGAAATGGTTAAGTTAGAAAGGGCGCACGGTGGATGCCTTGGCACTAGGAGCCGATGAAGGACGGGACGAACACCGATATGCTTCGGGGAGCTGTAAGCAAGCTTTGATCCGGAGATTTCCGAATGGGGAAACCCACTGCTCGTAATGGAGTAGTATCCATACTTGAATACATAGAGTATGAGAAGGCATACCCGGGGAACTGAAACATCTAAGTACCCGGAGGAAGAGAAAGCAAATGCGATTCCCTGAGTAGCGGCGAGCGAAACGGGAACAGCCCAAACCAAGAGGCTTGCCTCTTGGGGTTGTAGGACACTCTATACGGAGTTACAAAGGAATGATATAAGCGAAGAGGTCTGGAAAGGCCCGCCAAAGAAGGTAACAGCCCTGTAACTGAAATGTTATTCTCTCCAGAGTGGATCCTGAGTACGGCGGAACACGTGAAATTCCGTCGGAATCCGGGAGGACCATCTCCCAAGGCTAAATACTCCCTAGTGACCGATAGTGAACCAGTACCGTGAGGGAAAGGTGAAAAGCACCCCGGAAGGGGAGTGAAATAGATCCTGAAACCGTGTGCCTACAAGTAGTCAGAGCCCGTTAACGGGTGATGGCGTGCCTTTTGTAGAATGAACCGGCGAGTTACGATCCCGTGCAAGGTTAAGCAGAAGATGCGGAGCCGCAGCGAAAGCGAGTCTGAATAGGGCGCATGAGTACGTGGTCGTAGACCCGAAACCAGGTGATCTACCCATGTCCAGGGTGAAGTTCAGGTAACACTGAATGGAGGCCCGAACCCACGCACGTTGAAAAGTGCGGGGATGAGGTGTGGGTAGGGGTGAAATGCCAATCGAACCTGGAGATAGCTGGTTCTCTCCGAAATAGCTTTAGGGCTAGCCTCAAGGTAAGAGTCTCGGAGGTAGAGCACTGATTGGACTAGGGGCCCCTACCGGGTTACCGAATTCAGTCAAACTCCGAATGCCGATGACTTATCCTTGGGAGTCAGACTGCGAGTGATAAGATCCGTAGTCGAAAGGGAAACAGCCCAGACCGCCAGCTAAGGTCCCAAAGTATACGTTAAGTGGAAAAGGATGTGGAGTTGCTTAGACAACCAGGATGTTGGCTTAGAAGCAGCCACCATTTAAAGAGTGCGTAATAGCTCACTGGTCGAGTGACTCTGCGCCGAAAATGTACCGGGGCTAAACGTATCACCGAAGCTGCGGACTGTTCTGACGAACAGTGGTAGGAGAGCGTTCTAAGGGCTGTGAAGCCAGACCGGAAGGACTGGTGGAGCGCTTAGAAGTGAGAATGCCGGTATGAGTAGCGAAAGACGGGTGAGAATCCCGTCCACCGAATGCCTAAGGTTTCCTGAGGAAGGCTCGTCCGCTCAGGGTTAGTCGGGACCTAAGCCGAGGCCGAAAGGCGTAGGCGATGGACAACAGGTTGATATTCCTGTACCACCTCCTCACCATTTGAGCAATGGGGGGACGCAGGAGGATAGGGTAAGCGCGGTATTGGATATCCGCGTCCAAGCAGTTAGGCTGGGAAATAGGCAAATCCGTTTCCCGTAAAGGCTGAGCTGTGATGGCGAGCGAAATTTAGTAGCGAAGTTCCTGATTCCACACTGCCAAGAAAAGCCTCTAGCGAGGTGAGAGGTGCCCGTACCGCAAACCGACACAGGTAGGCGAGGAGAGAATCCTAAGGTGATCGAGAGAACTCTCGTTAAGGAACTCGGCAAAATGACCCCGTAACTTCGGGAGAAGGGGTGCTTCTTAGGGTGTTAAAGCCCCGAGAAGCCGCAGTGAATAGGCCCAGGCGACTGTTTAGCAAAAACACAGGTCTCTGCGAAGCCGTAAGGCGAAGTATAGGGGCTGACGCCTGCCCGGTGCTGGAAGGTTAAGAGGAGCGCTTAGCGTAAGCGAAGGTGCGAATTGAAGCCCCAGTAAACGGCGGCCGTAACTATAACGGTCCTAAGGTAGCGAAATTCCTTGTCGGGTAAGTTCCGACCCGCACGAAAGGCGCAACGATCTGGGCACTGTCTCAACGAGAGACTCGGTGAAATTATAGTACCTGTGAAGATGCAGGTTACCCGCGACAGGACGGAAAGACCCCGTGGAGCTTTACTGCAGCCTGATATTGAATGTTGGTACAGCTTGTACAGGATAGGTAGGAGCCTTGGAAACCGGAGCGCTAGCTTCGGTGGAGGCATCGGTGGGATACTACCCTGGCTGTATTGACCTTCTAACCCGCTGCCCTTATCGGGCAGGGAGACAGTGTCAGGTGGGCAGTTTGACTGGGGCGGTCGCCTCCTAAAATGTAACGGAGGCGCCCAAAGGTTCCCTCAGAATGGTTGGAAATCATTCGCAGAGTGTAAAGGCACAAGGGAGCTTGACTGCGAGACCTACAAGTCGAGCAGGGACGAAAGTCGGGCTTAGTGATCCGGTGGTTCCGCATGGAAGGGCCATCGCTCAACGGATAAAAGCTACCCCGGGGATAACAGGCTTATCTCCCCCAAGAGTCCACATCGACGGGGAGGTTTGGCACCTCGATGTCGGCTCATCGCATCCTGGGGCTGTAGTCGGTCCCAAGGGTTGGGCTGTTCGCCCATTAAAGCGGTACGCGAGCTGGGTTCAGAACGTCGTGAGACAGTTCGGTCCCTATCCGTCGCGGGCGCAGGAAATTTGAGAGGAGCTGTCCTTAGTACGAGAGGACCGGGATGGACGCACCGCTGGTGTACCAGTTGTTCTGCCAAGGGCATCGCTGGGTAGCTATGTGCGGACGGGATAAGTGCTGAAAGCATCTAAGCATGAAGCCCCCCTCAAGATGAGATTTCCCATTCCGCAAGGAAGTAAGATCCCTGAAAGATGATCAGGTTGATAGGTCTGAGGTGGAAGCGTGGTGACACGTGGAGCTGACAGATACTAATAGATCGAGGACTTAACCTATATTCTAATGTGAAGCATGAACATTGTTATCTAGTTTTGAGAGAA
>NZ_LRMO01000033.1:0-55111 GCF_019266135.1 Bacillus sp. F2HM | reverse complement strand
AGTTTTCAAAGATCATGTTCGTTATCGCTCGTAAGCGACTTTAATATCTTACCATTTTGTATCGGTTAAAGTCAAGAATTTTTTTCAATTTCTTTTTTTAACCTCGTTGCTATTTTGCGGCAACGAATAATAATATACCACCTGGAATCTTTCCTTGCAATAGTTTTTTTAAAAAAAGTTTCATTTTATGAAAAATAAAAAGCGCCATAGATAAAATGGCGCTTTGATTGATGTATTAGCGGTTTCTCATTTGCGGGAAAAGCAGTACATCTCTGATTGATGGAGAATTTGTTAAAAGCATGATTAATCGGTCGATCCCGATTCCTAACCCACCTGTTGGAGGCATGCCGTATTCTAACGCTTCAACAAAATCGTCATCCATTAGATGTGCTTCGTCATTTCCTTCTTCACGTTCTTTTAATTGAGCTTCAAAGCGTTCTCTTTGATCAATTGGATCGTTTAGCTCTGTGAATGCATTTGCATGCTCACGGCGCACGATAAACAGCTCAAAGCGATCTGTGAAGCGAGGATCTTCAGGATTTTTCTTAGCTAATGGAGAAATCTCCACTGGATGTCCGTAAATGAATGTAGGCTGAACCAATGTTTCTTCTACTTTTTGCTCGAAGAACTCATTGATAATATGACCTACTGTCATATTTTTCGTGATTTCAACACCATGATCAGCAGCATGCTGCTTTGCTTCTTCTATAGACATCTCCTGCCAGAAGTCTACGCCTGTTGCTTCTTTGACCGCTTCAACCATATGCAGTCTCTTCCATTCAGGTTTGAGATCAATTTCATCTTCTCCATATTGAATGGTTGTTGTTCCCAGCACCTCTTGGGCAATATGAGCAATCAAGTTTTCAGTCAGATTCATGATGTCTTTGTAGTCTGCGTATGCTTCATACAGCTCAATCATAGTGAATTCTGGGTTATGACGAGTCGATACACCTTCATTACGGAATACGCGGCCAATCTCGTATACTTTCTCTAGACCACCGACAATTAGGCGTTTTAAGTGCAGCTCGATCGCAATACGCATATAAAGCGGCATATCAAGTGCATTGTGATGAGTAATGAAAGGACGCGCTGATGCACCACCAGGAATGCTGTGCATTGTTGGTGTTTCAACTTCTAAGTATCCTTTAGAATCCAAGTATCTTCTCATGGATTGAATGATTTTGCTTCGCATAATGAATGTCTGCTTACTTTCTGGATTTACAATGAGGTCAAGGTAGCGCTGACGATAGCGTTGTTCAACATCTTTTAATCCATGATATTTATCAGGAAGCGGGCGAAGTGCTTTTGTCAGAACCTCAAAGCTAGTCGCTTTAATAGAAAGTTCTCCTACATTTGTTTTAAATACCGTTCCTGTTACACCGATGATATCGCCTAGGTCCGAGCTTTTAAATAATTCGTAGGCTTCTTCCCCTACACTATCTTTACGAACATAGATTTGAATTTGTCCTTCTAAGTCTTGAATATGCGCAAAGCCAGCTTTACCTTTTCCGCGCTTTGTCATCATACGTCCAGCGATTGTTACTTGAGCCGCTTTTCCTTCTAAGTCTTCTTTAGAAAACTCGTCATATTCAGCGATAATTTGCGCAGATTGATGAGAACGGTCATATCGTTCACCGAATGGATCGATACCCTCTTCTCTCATTTTATTCATTTTGTCACGTCTGACTTGGAATTGGTCATTTAATTCTTCGTTATTAAGCCCTTCATTACTCATTTATATCACTCCAATAATGTATTTTGCAGAGAAAAGCAGAAAAACTGCCAGTACATGCACTAGCAGTGAGCTACAAAAAGAAAGATAATCTTATCCTACTTTTATACTTTGAAGCTCTTTTGCCTCGGCTTCGATCGTAAAGTCATCAAGAACTTGTACAAGCTCCGCTCTCGTTTCACTTTGATTGATTTGATTTCTCACGTCCGCATTACCTCGGACACCTTTTAAGTACCATGCTGCGTGCTTTCTCATTTCTCTAACAGCCACATGCTCACCTTTTAGATCAATGAGTCTGTCTAAGTGAAGCTTGCACACTGACATTTTCTCACGCACGTTTGGCTCTTCTTTCAGTTCACCCGTTTCTAAATAATGAACCGTTCGATAAATCATCCACGGGTTTCCAAGTGCGGCTCTTCCGATCATGACAGCGTCCACTCCTGTTTCATCAAGCATACGTTTTGCATCTTGAGGGGTTTTGACATCGCCATTGCCAATGACAGGAATTGAAACAGATTGTTTAACCTCTTTCATAATATCCCAATTCGCTGTTCCTTCGTACATTTGCACGCGTGTCCGTCCGTGAAGCGCAACCGCTTGTCCACCTGCTCGTTCTACAGCACGGGCATTGTCGATAGCAAAGATATGGTCTTCGTCCCAGCCCATTCTCATTTTCACTGTAACTGGTTTGTCTACAGCTTCTACGACAGCAGAGACCATTTCATAAATCTTGTTTGGATCAAGGAGCCATTTCGCTCCTGCATCACATTTCGTAATCTTTGGTACAGGACAGCCCATGTTGATATCAATAATATCAGCTGTGGTATTCTGGTCTACGAACTTTGCCGCTTCGACGAGTGTGTCTTTTTCCCCTCCAAATATCTGAAGGCTCAAAGGCTTTTCCCGTTCATCAATGTATAGCATACCCATTGTTCTCGCATTGTTGATCAGGATCGCTTTGTCACTGACCATTTCAGCGCAGACTAAGCCCGCTCCAAACTCTTTCACTGTCAGTCTGAAGGCAGAGTTGCACACACCAGCCATTGGTGCGAGCACTACTTTGTTTTTAATCTCGATATCTCCGATTTTAAACATTTTTCCCCCTCCTTTCTTCTTCAAGAATTGGTGAAAGTTCTTCCACCGTTATATTTAAAGCATCTGCTATTTGACCAACCAATTGGTTTGTTGGTAATCGATTGCCTCGCTCAATTTCTCCTAAGACAGAGACAGAGATGCCCAGTCTTTTCGCGAACCCTTCCTGAGTATACCCTTTTAGCTTTCGGTATGCACGAATTCTTCTACCCCACATGTCTTTTTCCATATGCTTACACCTTCTTGGTCTGTTACGGCATTTATTTGTACTTCGCCGATTTCTGGGCAAATCTCACTCATCGGGACAAGAACGAATAAACGTTCGTACATTCTAGGATGCGGCACTACAAGTTGTTCTGTTTCAATATTTTCACGATTATAAAGTAAAATGTCAAGGTCAGCCGTTCGCGGTCCCCATCTCACTTCTCTTGTTCTGCCTAACTCTTGCTCGATTTTCTGAGTAAGAGAAAGTAGCTCCTCTGGACGAAGTGAAGTGGAAATTTTCACGGCCATGTTTAAAAAGTCATCTTGGTTTTCATAGCCTACAGGTGCTGTTTCATATATCGATGAGATTAATTCCACTTGAACCTCTGGATGTTCATGCAGTTTTTTGACGGCTTCTTTTAAATAGGTTTCTTTTTTACCTATGTTTGAGCCTAATGCGATGTATGCTGTATTGTTCATGTGCGCGATCTCGTCATTTCAATTGCAACGGACTGATAGTGTCCTGGAATTGGCGGGTCTGGCTTGATCACCTTCACTGTACATTCCTGAACTGTCGGAAAGTCCTTTAACACTTGGTTTGCAATTCTTTCTGTCAGTGTTTCAACGAGATTGACCGGCTCGCCTTCTACAATGCTTTTGCAGATTTGGTAAAGCTCTGCATAGTTGATGGTCTCATTGAGGTCATCAGTTTGTCCGGCTTTACTTAAATCAAGTGAAGCTGTTAAGTCCACGCGGAATCGCTGCCCTAATTTATTTTCTTCTGCAAATACACCATGGTACCCGTAAAATTCCATTCCATTTACATATACTTTATCGATGATAAGCGCCTCCCTTATTCAGCATGGCATCCATCATTTTTGCCATTCTTGCTATTTCTTTTACATCATGTACACGGACCATCGCACTGCCCTTTTGAATCCCAAGGCAGACCGTCGCACCTGTTCCTTCAGTACGTTCTTCAGGCGGCAGGTCTAAGACAGCACCAATGAATCGTTTTCGAGATGTAGCTAGCAGCAGTGGATACCCAAGGTGACAAAAATGTTCAAGTTCATTCATGACCTTCAGGTTGTCCTCTTTATTTTTCGCAAATCCTACCCCTGGATCTAATATGATCATGTCATCACGGACACCCGCTTGCTGGGCAATTTGGACACTTTCTTTCAAATCGGCGATCATATCTGAAATCAGATGTGTGTAGTTTCGTTCTGGCCGATTGTGCATTAAAATAATTGGGACATTGTGCTTCGCTGCCACATGTGCCATTTGGGGATCTGCCTTCGCTCCCCATACATCATTAATGATGGAGGCTCCAGCTCTCACCGCTTCATCTGCGACACGGGCTTTATACGTATCAATAGAGATAGGTACATCTAATTCTTTTGTGATCTTCTCAATGACAGGAATGACCCTTGAAAGCTCCTCTTCTTCCGAGACAAGTGCCGCTCCCGGGCGAGTCGATTCTCCGCCAATATCAATAATATGCGCCCCGTCTTCTATCAGCTGCGCTGCATGAGCCAGCGCTTTATCTACTTGATTAAACTTTCCTCCATCTGAAAAAGAGTCAGGAGTGACATTTAAAATGCCCATGACCAATGTCTTTTCTTCATAGCTAAGGGTGTGATGCTTGGCCTGTATGATTTTAGGCTGTTTTATCAATTGTTGTGTCATTGTGTCCACCTACTCTTTATGGTCTTGACGTTCTTTTGTGTATTGCATTCTTAACTTTGTTGAGATGGTCCGGCTGTTTTTGGGCAAGTGGATGTCTCCTATACTCCCGAAAGGTACAACTCCCTGAACAGAATTGGTCATCCATGCCTCATCAGCTGAGAGCAAATGTGAGACTGGGTATCGTCCTTCCTTTAGCGAGACCCCCATCGCGTGGAGTGTTTCCATACAGTATCGACGTGTGACCCCATTTAAAATGCCTGTATCAAGTGACGGTGTATAGACCTCATCATCTTTCCGCCAAAATACATTCGAGGTAATACCTTCTGCCACATCATCTTCTTTCGTTAAAAAGATGCCTTCTAACGCCGGGTCGTTCCCCACTTCTCTTTTCCCGAGCAGGTTGTTCATATAGTGATGAGACTTGAGGCGTTTTGGCCCTTCTGGTGTATTTCTTCTTGTTTGAAGAATGACTCCCTTTTTCTCATCCAAAATAGATTCTGGACGGAATGGAGAGATCATGACAAAAACGACAGGCTCTTCATAAGGATCTGCAGAAAACCCATTGCCTCTGCCCGCAGAAACATTCAAGCGAATTCTCGCATGGCCGCCAGCTATTTGATTTTTATTTAGTAAAGTATGAATGATGTCGAGTACAAATGGTTTCTCTATTGTGGATTCGATGCAAAGGTCACGTAATGATTGATTGAGCCTTTCAAGATGCCAATCTAACAGGAAGACTTGTCCTGCCAGGCTGGTAAATGTTTCGAATACACCGATGCCATATAGAAAACCATGATCAAAAGGAGAAAGAGTCGCGTCTTTCTCCTCTATATACTGACCGTTCAGATAAATGATCATGCGTTTACTTCATGCCCCTTTTTACGATAGGTTTCAATGAAATTTTTCAGCATTTCTTTTCCGAAGGACGTCATAATCGATTCAGGATGGAATTGTACACTTTCAATCGGCAGTTCTTTATGGCGAATCGCCATGAGCTCGCCTTCTTTTGTGCTGGCTGTTGCGTCAAAGCACTCTGGCAGTGTCTCGTTTTTGACAATTAACGAATGATATCTCGTTGCGACGAGCGGATTTTGTAGTCCTGTGAAGACACCTTTTCCGTCATGTTTAATCTCTGACGTTTTCCCGTGCATTAAGCGCTCTGCTCGAACGACATCCCCGCCAAAGACTTGTGCGATGGATTGGTGACCTAGACACACACCGAAGATCGGAATACTTCCTGCAAAGTGCTTGATCGCCTCCATACTAATCCCCGCTTCATCAGGACTGCATGGCCCTGGAGAAATCATGAGGAAATCCGGCTTGAGCTCTTCAATTTCTTGAATGGTTACTTGATCATTCCGTTTCACGATCAATTCTTCTCCAAGCTCACCTAAATACTGGACCAGGTTGTACGTAAATGAATCATAATTATCAATCATTAAAATCATACTCTGCTCACCTCTAACTCAAAATAGTCTCTTCTTTGCTCAGCTGTAATGCTTTTTTCACTGCATAGGCTTTTTTAATCGATTCTTTATATTCGTGTTTTGGGACAGAATCTATGACGATCCCCGCACCTGACTGCATAAAGGCTTTTCCTTCTGTACAATACGCAGTACGAATGACGATATTAAAGTGCATATCTTGATTGAATCCAAACCAGCCTATAGATCCAGTATAAAGCCCACGTCTTGTTGGCTCAAGTTCTTCTATGATTTCCATCGTCCGCACTTTTGGAGCACCTGTAATCGTTCCACCTGGGAATACAGCTCTCATGACATCTACCGCGTCACATTCATCACGCAGCTCTCCTTGTACATTGGATACAATATGCATCACGTGTGAATATTTCTCAATCGCCATAAATTCGTTCACTTTTACGGATCCATAAGTGGATACGCGTCCAAGGTCATTCCGCTCAAGGTCAACAAGCATCACATGCTCTGCACGTTCTTTTTCATTTTCAATGAGCTCTTTTGCCAGCGCTTGATCCTCAGCGTCGTCTTTGCCTCGTGATCTTGTTCCGGCAATTGGTCTTGTTTCTAGCTGAGTTCCTTTTTTCTTAATAAGCAGCTCTGGAGATCCACAAACAATCTGGAAGTCAGGCGTATGCAGGTAAGACATATAAGGAGATGGATTGACTTGACGTAACGTTTTGTATAAATCATACGGATGAGTGTGAAGCTGTTCATCTTGTCTGATGGATAAGTTCACTTGGAACACATCACCGTTTGCGATATATTGCTTAATTTTCTCTACTGCTTCCCCAAAGGTTTCTTCAGTGAATGGTGCTGCTGGTACAAATTCTGTGGAAGGTTCACTGACAGGTGATTGTGCTGATTCTTCTGAAGAGCTTGTCCATTTTTGCTTCCATTCTTCAAGCCTTTGGTTCGCTTTACTCCCTGATTCCGTTTCCTCTATGTGCGTAATCAGCCACAGGGCGTGCTCTTTATGATCAAAAACTGCAACATCGTTAAATACGAGGAAATAAAGGTCTGGTGTTTGAAGATCATCAATTGACAGCATCTTAAAATGCTCGATGTATCTAGCATAATCGTAGCTTAAAAACCCAATTGCTCCACCTTGGAAGTCTGGGTATTCGTCGTTCGTTTCGGTTTGAAGGGTTTGAAACCAATCCGTAAACGCTCTGAATGGATCACCTTCTTTGAACAGCACCTCATCTTGATAATGGATAGTCGTCATTCCATCTTTCCCCTTCGCTTTAGCGATCGGGTGAATACCAGCGATGCTATAAGAACCGCCGCGCGCACTTTCAAGAAGCACATGATGTGTTTCGCGAGCAGTTAATTGTTCGTATCTTTTCAAGAATGCATCTTTCGTAAAAGGAATTTTGATGCCCATCGGCCTGCGTTGTGTCATGTTATCATCCTTTTTCATTTTCATTAATCTTATTGTAATGCAATCCAATTTATTTAGAAAATAGTATTTGCTTTCCATCTTCAGAATTCATGAAAAAACCCCAGCAAATGCTGGGGTGATTGGTTTAATCGAATTGATAAAGAGGTGTACTGAGGTAACGCTCACCGTTACTTGGGATAATGGCCAGAACCTTTTTCCCTTTACCAAGCTTTTTCGCTGTTTGAAGTGCTGCGTAAATAGCTGCTCCGGAAGAAATACCGCCAAGGATTCCTTCTTCTTTCGCTGCTTTTCTTGCAAGCTCAAATGCATCTTCGTTTTTCACTTGGATGATGCCGTCATATATTTCTGTGTTCAAGATTGAAGGAACAAAACCTGCTCCAATTCCTTGAATTTTATGCGGACCCGGCTTTCCGCCTGACAATACAGGGGAATCTGTCGGCTCTACTGCATAAAGCTGGATGGATGGGATGGCTTCTTTTAGGACTTCACCAGCACCTGTAATCGTACCGCCCGTACCAACACCTGCAATAAATGCATCAAGCTCGCCGTCAAACTGTTCAAGGATTTCTTTCCCAGTTGTACGACGGTGAATCTCTGCATTGGCTTCGTTGCTAAATTGCTGAGGCATGAAATAACCATGCTCTTCTGCTAATTCTTCCGCTTTTTTGATGGCACCTTTCATTCCTTCTGCACCTGGTGTTAAGACAAGTTCCGCACCATAAGCGCGTAAAAGGTTGCGGCGCTCCTGACTCATTGTGTCCGGCATAACCAAAATCGCATTGATTCCTTTAGCAGCCGCTACCATTGCAAGGCCGATTCCTGTATTTCCGCTTGTTGGTTCAATAAGCGTATCGCCGGCTTTTAATGTACCTTTTGCTTCAGCATCTTCGATCATCGCTAAAGCAATACGATCTTTGACACTGCTGCCCGGGTTCATATATTCAAGTTTCAAGTAGACATCCGCACTGTCTTCATCTACTAAACGGTTTAATTTAACGACTGGTGTATTTCCTATTAGTTCAAAAACTGAATTTGCAATACGAGCCATCACTAACACCTCTATCTCCGAGTAATTTTATTGTATTAATATTAAATTATCAATTTCAAAAAATTTTGTCAATGCTTTTAGTCCTGCTCGCCATCGTAAAACCATGTGACTTTTGCTTCTTTCCACAGGGTTTTGACATTCGCCTTTTCACCTAGATCTTCCATGGCGATCTGCCTTTTAATCTGGTCTTTGACTTCGTCATAGGAGAAAGAGCGGCCATTTAATTTTTCTTTTAACTGAATAATGGCATACCCGTTTTTGGTCTGAATCGGCTCTTTCGTCCATTCATCTGGCTGAAGCTTTTGAGCTTCTTGTATGTATAGGGCTGGGATACTTTCCTGCTCTTCTGTCACAAATCCAAGATCTCCGCCGTATGGTGAGGTGTAACGGTCGATTGAACGTTCAGCTGCCACGGCTTCGAAACTAGATCCACCTTTTAAATCTTTCAATACATTTTCAGCCTCGCTCTTTGTCTTCACGACGATATGGCGAATGCGGTATGAATCATCATATTGATATAAGTCCTTGTTTTTTTCATAAAACGATTTCGCTTCTTTTTCAGAAACGACGGCATCTCTTGTTAAAAGCTGCTCTAATAAAATTTGATAACGAATCTGTTCTTTCCATTCCTTCTCACTTGTATGTCCATCTTCATAGAAATTATTAGACACCGCTTTGAGCATAAGCAATTCACGATTGATCTCTTTTGAAGACACTTCCAGCTTGTTTTGCTTGGCAAGCTGATTGACCACCTTTTGATTGATCATTTGCTCAAGAGTCGCCTTTCCGTAGCGGTCTTCCATTTTCTTTAGCCATTCTTGACGCGTCACCTTCTCTTTTCCAATTGACGCAATTTCTTCACCGCTCTTCCCGTTAGAAGAAGCCTGTGACATTTGTGACTTTGTTAATACATATGCAATGACAACGGCATTAATCATGAGCAACACGAGGATAAATGTCCATACCACTCTTGCTTTTAGTCTCATCTTTCGTCTCCTTTCCATTCTAAAAAGAAAACCCGCTGCTTAGAGCTTAGCGGGTTAATTCTTCACGTAGCTCTTCTAGCTCTTCTTTTGTAAATACATACGTTTCGTTACAAAAATGGCATTGAGCTTCTGCTTGTCCGTCTTGTTCAATCATATCATCAATTTCGGCTTTCCCTAGGCTGATAATGCCATTTGCAAACCGTTCTTTTGAGCAGTTACAAGAAAATTCGACAGGTACAGTTTCTAAAATTTGAGGCTTTTCACCGAGTACTTCTTCTAATATTTGTTCTGGTGTCATCCCTTTTTCAATGAGTTTAGAGATGGGTTCAATGGTTGACAGGCGCTTTTCTAGTCTTTCAATGACAGCATCTTCTGTACCAGGCAGCAATTGAATGATGAAACCGCCTGCTGCGAGAATCGAATTATCTGGATTGACAAGGACGCCTACGCCTACAGAAGAAGGCACTTGCTCAGAAGAAACAAGATAATAAGTGAAGTCATCTCCAATTTCACCTGAGACAATTTCTGTTTGTCCTGTAAAGTGGTCCTTCAGCCCGATATCTTTGACAACACTTAACGTTCCAGATGTTCCGACTGCACGTCTAACATCCAGCTTGCCATGTTCATTTAAGTCAAAGTGAACTTGTGGGTTTGAGACATATCCTCGCACCTGGCCTTTTGCATTTCCATCAGCGATAATGGCGCCGATTGGTCCACCGCCTTCTATTTTGACAGTTAGCTTATTCTCACCTTTCAGCATAGCACCCATCATGACTGTTGCTGTCATCGTTCTGCCGATGGCTGCTGATGCAGTCGGCCACGTATGATGTCTTCTTTGTGCTTCGTTGATTGTATCTGTTGTGTTTGCAGCATATGCGCGGACTTTTCCATCATATGCTAACGCTTTAACTAAGTAATCCATTTGATTTAAACCTCCTATAATACACCGACACGATTACGTTCATAAATGAGCTGCAGTCCTTTTAATGTGAGGAACGGATCGACAATATCAATACAGTCTGATTCATTTCCAATCAATGTAGACAAACCGCCTGTTGCAATGACTTTCGGTGTTTGTTTGGCTTGCTGCTTCATCCGTTTCACTATTCCCTCGACTTGGCCAACATATCCATAAAGGATGCCGGATTGCATCGCACTGATGGTGTTTTTTCCAACAATGTGATCTGGACGGACAATTTCAATTCTCGGCAGCTTCGCCGCTCTTGTATATAAAGCCTCAGTTGAGATGGTAATACCCGGTGCAATCGCTCCACCCATGTATTGTTTTTGTTCATTGATATAACAGTAGGTTGTTGCTGTTCCAAAGTCTACCACAATAAGAGGTGCCCCATATAGGTGAATTGCTGCTACTGCATTGACAATTCGATCTGCCCCGACTTCCTTTGGATTGTCACACATAATGTTTAATCCAGTCTTCATTCCAGGCCCTACAATTTGGGGTGTTATGTGAAAATACTTTTCGCACATTCTTTCAAGTGCGAACATCATTGGCGGGACAACAGACGAGATGATAATCCCTTCTATTTGGTCAAACATCAGCCCGACATAATCGAATAAAGCCCTGATGGACATACCAAATTCATCTTCTGTTTTATGACGGCTTGTTTCAATTCGCCAATGGTAGTTTAGATCGCCATTATGATAAACACCTAAAACGGTATTTGTGTTTCCTACATCTATCACGAGTAACAACTTCATCACCACTTTGAATAGTTTCTCAAAAAGAGCATTTTTCGACTTTCTATCATACCATACACGAATTGAGTTCCATTTGTAAACAATTCGAAACCGATCCATTCATGAATCGAAATAAAAAAAGCTGCCGGTGATCCCGGCAGCTTTCACAGAAGGAGATTAGATCTCCTCATCTTCTTTTTTCTTGATGTTTACTTTCACATCATCGTTTTTCTCTTCGTCATCTGCATATACACGCTCTGGAAGCTTTCCAGTTTCGTAAAGAGATTTAATTTGTTCAGCATCTAATGTTTCAACTTCTAGAAGGGCTTGTGCGATGATTTCTAACTTATCTTTATTCTCAGTGAGAATTTGTTTCGCACGTTCGTAGCTCTCCTTAATGAAACGCTGAACTTCTTGGTCAATTTCGTAAGCGATCGCTTCACTGTAATTCGGCTCATTGTTAAAATCACGGCCAAGGAAGACTTGACCTCCTTGTGATTGACCGAATTGAAGCGGACCAAGTTTATCAGACATACCGAACTCTGTGACCATTCTTCTTGCAATGCCTGTTGCACGCTGGAAGTCGTTGTGAGCGCCTGTACTTACTTCACCAAACGTAATTTCCTCTGCAACACGACCGCCGAGCAAGCCGACAATCTTATCAAGAAGCTCTGGCTTCGTTTGGAAATAACGGTCTTCTCTTGGAAGCATGACCGCATATCCGCCTGCCTGACCACGAGGAACGATCGTTACTTTATGCACCATGTCCGCTTCGTCTAGGATAAGACCAATGACGGTATGACCTGCTTCATGGTAAGCCACAATATTACGTTCTTTCTTCGAAATGACACGGCTTTTCTTCGCCGGCCCAGCGATGACACGGTCAGTCGCTTCGTCAATATCACGCATATCGATTTTCTTTTTGTTATGACGGGCAGCAACAAGTGCTGCTTCGTTTAGTAAGTTCTCAAGATCTGCTCCAGAGAACCCTGGTGTTCTGCTTGCAATGGCTTTTAAGTTAACTGACTCGTCAAGCGGTTTGTTTTTCGCATGAACTTTCAGTACTTCTTCACGGCCAATAACATCTGGGCGGTCAACCGTAATTTGACGGTCAAAACGTCCCGGACGCAGCAATGCAGGGTCTAGAATATCTGCACGGTTTGTCGCAGCAATGATAATAATACCTTCGTTGGCACTAAAACCATCCATTTCAACAAGAAGCTGGTTAAGCGTTTGTTCACGCTCGTCATGACCACCGCCAAGACCGGCTCCACGCTGACGACCCACTGCATCAATCTCATCAATAAAGATTAAGCAAGGTGCATTCTTTTTCGCATTTTCGAATAAATCACGTACACGTGATGCACCGACACCGACGAACATCTCGACGAAGTCAGAACCACTGATGCTGAAGAAAGGAACGCCTGCTTCTCCTGCAGATGCTCTCGCAAGCAATGTTTTACCTGTACCTGGAGGTCCTACTAGTAAAACCCCTTTAGGGATTCTTGCGCCAAGCTCCGCAAATTTACGTGGATCCTTCAGGAATTCAACCACTTCTACAAGCTCTTGCTTTTCTTCATCTGCACCGGCAACATCTTTAAATTTCACACGTTTCTTCTCTTCTGTGTAAAGCTTCGCCTTACTCTTACCAAAGTTCATGACTCGGCTTCCGCCGCCCTGAGCTTGGTTCAATAAGAAGAAGAACAGGATAAAGATGATGATAAACGGAATGATGGTTGTCAGAACTTGCAGCCATCCATTTGTTTCAGGTGCTGGTTCTACTTTTACATCTGTATTCTTCAGTGCACTGTAAATTTGGTCAACACCTTGACCATCTGGAACATGGGTAATGAAGTATTGATCTTTCTTCGCGCCATCTAATTGACCACGAATTTCATAAACCCCTCTTACAGGCTGAATGGAGATACTCTCCACTTTTCCCGCACTTAGATTTTGCGAAAATTTGCTGTAAGACATGTTCTCAGGCTTTTGATTTGGGGATCCTAACCAACTGACGACCCCTATCACAAGTAATAAAATAAGTATATAAAAAATCGTATTACGAAAAACCCGATTCATTCCTTACCTCCTCCCACAGTAAGCACAACTATGTTCAATAGTATCATAGAAAATCATTCCAACACAACCAATAACCTCATGTATACGTATGCTGATTAGCCTTCGTAAACAGATGGTTTTAACACTCCAATATACGGGAGGTTTCGGTAACGTTCAGCAAAATCCAATCCATAGCCGACAACAAATGCATCTGGCACTTCAAATCCAACATAATCTGCTTTGATGTCTGCTTTGCGGCCGCTTGGTTTATCAAGCAATGTCACAATTTTAATGGAATTTGCTTTACGGTATCGGAAAAGCTCTACCAGATAGCTCAAAGTTAACCCACTGTCGATGATATCTTCCATAATCAAAATATCTCTTCCTTCAACAGAAGTATCTAGATCCTTAATGATCTTTACTTCTCCAGAAGATACGGTAGACTTTCCGTAGCTAGATACATCCATAAAATCAAGTTCTAAATATGTATCAATGTGTTTGATCAGGTCTGCCATGAATGGAAGAGCCCCTTTCAAAACACCAATAGCCAGGGGAAATTTACCATCATAATCACTGGTTAATGTTGCACCCAGTTCCTTCACTTTTTGCTGGATCTCTTCTTCTGAGATCAAAATCTTTTCAATATCTTGTTTCATGCTTTTGCTTGCCCCCTACAAATTTTCGTGCTGTCTATATTGTAATACAATGAGATCGCTGTTTGTCATATCAATTTCTTCAAAAACGGATTTTTTCAGACCTGGGATCCAGATGATTTGATGATCCGAGTCAGTGACGATCGGCCAGCTGTCTCTTTCTGCAAGAGGCACTTTTTTATCAATAAATATATCCTTCACCTTTTTTGATCCATTCATCCCTTTAAGTTTGATTCGATCACCATTTTTTCGTGAGCGAATGATCAAAGGGAGACGAACATGATCTTTTTGAAGCAAGAAAAAATGGTTTCCGTTCCGTGCATCCTTCGGAACATGATTTGATACGGCGATAGACTGTCCATTTGGGAGAAAAAGCTCTTCTCCGAGCTCAACCTTTAAGTGAAGAGCATAAGACTGGTCTAATACATGCGATCGTTCAAAGGTAAACATACAGTGATCATAAGACTTGACAGCTTGTAAACCTTTTGGCAAATCTAATGATCCAGACGGTTGATCGGTATGAGATAACCAGTCTAAAGTCCCTAGAATATGCTGGTTTGAAAACGCTGATTGAGTGTTTTCATAAAGATAGTTTAATATTAGTTGAATGCCTCTTCTTTGTAAAGGCAAAGGCAGGTCAAGCAAAGGCTTCGTTTTGATCTCAATTTGCTTAGGCGATTGACTCGTTATCACTTGGTTCATTTGTTCCTTTGTTAAAGCCTGCAAGTATTGCTCATCCTCAGTCAGCATGTCACTTACAAACTGAAAGCTTTCATGTACATGAGGTGCCTCTTCTTTTAACACGGGAAGAATGTGTCTTCTTACCCGGTTTCTCAAGTAGTCATCCGTATGATTGCTTTGATCAATGACATAGGGGACATGTTCTTTTTCACAAGCTTTTAGTACGTCGTCCTTAGAGTATCCAATGAGCGGTCGAATCAGCCACCCATTTTGAAAAGGACGTTTTGCTTGGATACCCGCGAGTCCTATACCAACAGTCCCTCTCGCAAGTCTCATCAACATTGTTTCTACTTGGTCGTCTCCATGATGTGCAAGCGCTATAAATTGAGCGTTGTATTGCTCCATCAATTGACGAAAGAAAGCATATCTGCACTCCCTTGCAGCTGCCTGTTTGTTTAAGCGGTTTTCTTTTGCATATTGGGTGACCTGTATGCGGGACGATTCAAAAGGGATCTCGTGCTCCTTACAGTAAGCCTCAACAAATGCCAAATCAGCAAAGGACTCTTCTCCTCTGAACATGTGATCTACATGGGCTGCAATCAGCTGATAGGAACCTTTGCGGCGCTTGTTAAGTTCATGCAGTAAGAGCATGGAATCCGGTCCGCCGGAAACCCCGACAATGACTGTCGTATTTTCAAGGTAAACATCATGCTTTTTCAAAAAAGATTCAATTCTATTCACAACTTCCTCCTCACAAAGAGCAGGTAATTTAAAGATATACATATCCTATCACTTTCAGTAGCTCCAAGCAAAGAAGAAGCCTGCTTTTTTACAGCTCTACAACAGGAACAAAACCACATATGCACAGTAAAGAGCGAGTACACTGCACACGATAAGAATGGTTTCAAAAAGACCGCCTGATTTTTTGCGTGCTGACGTTCTTTTTGCTGCTGCAGCCCGCGATCGTGTAGCCACTTGTTGATTTTGATTAATAGCGGGTTTTGGCGCGTTTTTTTGCTGCTGCTTCTTTTGGCGCGTTTTTCTTGTTGCAATCAGCTGTCCTTCTTTCAGCATCGCGCTTTTCATGTCTGCTGCTGATTGATATTTACCTTGTAGAGCAGCCTTTAACACCCTTTCATATCGCTTTAATAAAGGATGTCCTTCAATGGCTCGATAAAGCTGCTTTTCTGGTTCTGCTCCTTTTTTGAATTCTTTCTTATACGCACAGTTGACCATCACCATGGTCAGGGCAAATAAATCATACGATGGTTCAGCTTTTCTTGTGCCAAACCCCCAATAGCCTCGATCAAAAAACTCGGTATACTCCTTAATTGCCCTGCCTGCTTTCGTCGTTCCTCCCACATCAATGCACCGAATCGTTGCCGGGGGACCAGAAACAATGAGATTATCCGGCTTTAAGTCACCAAAAATCCATCCTTCCTGATGTAAATGAGCCAGACTGGATAAAAGCTGAATCATCAAAACAACGATCCACTCATCACCCTTATGTTTCACAAATTCAAGCAATAATGGACCTCTGACATATTCCATCACATAAAAGGAGCGTTTTTGAGGCATACCTGGATAAATCGCATCATCCATATCATAAAAAGAAGGCCCCATGGTTTTCACAGGAGCCTTTGAAAAGGATTTTAATACATTGACTTCAGATGCAATGAGCATACTGTCATCACTCACTTTAAGGGCCGCTTGCCCATGTGGCGATTCGGCCAGATAGACAACACCGTTCGCCCCTTTTCCAAGCTCTTTTACAATACGGTAATGATGGTGGTGCCATTTCCCTTGAATCACCGTGCCTAACGGGATGTTAGAATCCGAATTCATCATCATGCTCTTCCTTTGCTTCAAGCAGCCCTTTGCGTGAACGAACTGATTTGAAATGCTGAAGTGCTTCCCGAAGCGCTGGTCCCGTTGGGGTGATGCCTCCAGTGGTCAGTTTTGGGAAAATAGATGATAATGAATCGAATCGAGGCGTCCAATTCAACACAATTTCAGCATCTGAGTTTTTCCCGGGAAATACACACATCCCAAACTGATTTTCTCCAATTCTTGAATTTAAACTGATAGAAAGGTCGATAAGTGCTTCTTTGACGGTTGGCAGCTTCGGTTTCATACTTGCACTTGTATCAACAAGCACGAGTACTTGAAGGTGAACCGTCTCTCCTAACTCATCGACAACCTCCATTACTTCCCCGCGCTTATCAGGTGGAAGTTCTTCAATTTCAGCATCTTTGCCGAGAATTTGCTGCAATTCTTTATTCACAACACCTTGTAGCGTTTGTGTCATCGCTTTTTTTGTGACCATTTGTACTGTTTGAGATAACTGCTGGACATAGACAACTTGATGGATGCCTCCGCCTGCGAGAGCAATCCCCTCCACTTCCTTCATCGCTTCATGATCGTGTCTGTTTTCTTCCATAATGCCAATGACATTGACTGTAATCCCTTGTTCCTTTGCCAATGAGGCAATCGCAAGCGGATCTTCCCCGTGATTTGAGCAGCCATCTGTAATCAATAAGATTTGGTTGACGTGACCTTTTCGCATCTTCATTCCTCCTGGGATTGTAACTGAATGCTTATATCCCCATCATCGCCAGAAGAAATTCATATTATACGATATATTAAGAAATCTCTTGTTTCTCAAGATAGAATGTACCGGTCGGAATGGAAGCCCATTTTGGTGTGTTGTGGTCGAGCCTGATGACAACAACTGTCATATCGTCGTCAATTTGGCCTGCTCTTGTTCGAATAACCTCTTCCATTAATAAATCAGCAATTTCTTGGGGATCTTCTGTTTTAAAGCTTTTCATTTTCCGTTTCACCCACAGATCATGATTTTCAATATGCTTTGGCCCCTCAAAAATACCGTCACTCATCATAATCAATAGGTCTCCTGCCTTCATCTGTTCACTCACAACCTCGACTTCGAATTCATCAATAATACCGATTGGCAAGTTGCTTGCTTGTACCTTCATCACCTGATCACCCCGTTTAATAAAGCTGGGTGTTGAACCAATCTTGAGGAACTTACAGCTCGCATCCTGTAAATCAATGATCGATAAATCCAATGTGGAATAGATCTCGTCCGTCGTTCGTAAAGATAAAATACTATTAATGGTTTTAATCGCCACTTTTTCATTGATACCTGACGCCAATATTTTTTCTAACAGCTTAATCGTTTCATTGCTTTCAAAATGAGCACGTGCTCCGTTGCCCATTCCATCACTAATAGCTGCGGCATACTTGCCTGCTCCAAGCTCCATCATGCTGTAGCTGTCTCCAGATACCAGTCCTCCGCCTTTTGCTGCATGTGCCACGCCTGTAGCCACTCGGTATGATTTAGCAGAGCCAAATACAACGTGGCAATAGCCTGTTGGATGCTCTGCACACTGTTCTGCTTTGACTAAAATCTGTTCTTCTAAAATATCCGAAAGCATTGGAGCAATGATTTTTTCACATTCCCCATGCCCTTGGCAATATGGTATTCTCATTTCAATATCCACATTTCCCTGCTCCAAGCTATAGATTTCTACTTGCTGAATTTCAATACCAAAGTGCTGAAGCGCTTCTATCATCTGCTCTTCCTGAATAAAATGCTGCTCTCTTTCTCGTTTTATTTCCCGGGAAAAATCCTCCATTACTTGCGAGACCCCCATCAGCTGTTCAGCGACAAGACGCCTGCTGTCTTGGACTTTTTTCTTCAGTGTCTGGTTGGCTTTATAGTAAGCGATCTCCTCTTCGATCAATTCCTCAACATGTTTTGATTTTGAGCAGTGCTGACTAAATTTCTTTTTCAATTTTCGGTTATGCTCATACGTTTTTTCATCAGATTCATGCATAACTTGTTTCATTAGTTCATAGGTTGTATCAAAGTTCTGCACCCAGCATTTATTTTTCTTATAGCACGTTTGACAGGATCGTTCTGTGATCGTACTTAAAAAAAGATCTACATCCTCTTCCTGCTTCTTCTCTTCAGGAACGGATTCGTAAAATGTCGCAAAACTCTCAGACAGCGCATGAAATACATGAGAGAACTGATCTACCTTTTTTGCTGTCACGTCTCGTACCTTCCGAGCATATTGCTGCTGCTCTTGTACATGCTCTACCGTACCAGGAATGTATTTCGCTACCTTGGAAGTAACTGATTGCGGCGTGAGCAAAAAGAGCGCAACCGCTATAAGTGATTCATACAGTGTGGTCATGAGACCTGCTGACCCTTCCCCGTACAGTGAAATGAGTAAGGAACCCACAATTAAGCCGATGGCTGCCCCTGCTTTCTTCCCTTCTTTCAGCAATCCGCCTAATAAGCCTGAAAAGGCAAGAAGACTCATCTGATAAAGGTTTCCGATGTTAGCAAGACCGAGAATTAATCCTGTCACAACACCGACCGTACAACCAATACTGGCTCCGCCAATAAAGGCAAATGTCAGCACTACATAACGTGACAAAATATGCTCTGCCTGCATTCCTTGAAATGTGATCCCAGCAAGACCAGTTAAAACTGAGGCAATTAAAATCATAAAACAAATAATTTCTTCGACCTTTAAAGAGTGTTTAATTTTCCTGACTGTAAAAATCGGCAGGCTTTGAAGAAAAATCAGAGTCAAAATGAAGGCAAGTCCTGCTTCGACACCCGCCATGACGTAATCATAACTTTGCACAGCACCTTGCTCTAGGTAAACAAACGCTCCTCGGGTGATCAGCATTGAGAGAACAATGACAACCGGTAATGTTTTCACTGGGTCTTTGATGATGAAAGAAACCACCTTTGACATAAGGAGAAACATGAGCAGCGACGCAAACACAAACAATGCATTTTGAGGTGATATTGTCATCGCCCCAGCGAGTAATGCTAGACAAGCAAGCATCGCCTTATCTCTTTTAATAAGCAGCATGGAGCCAAAGAAAGGCAGAGCAAACGGCATAATTTCAGATAATATAAAGGCTCGTCCTAATAAAAAGCCTAGAACAACATAAATAAACCCTTTATAGAAAAAAAGAGAATGCGTGTGATGAAGAAACAGGTTATTCATCTTTTTTAATCCCGCACTGATTCTTTCAAACCCCGCTCCTGTTAAATCAGTTCTTCTTTCTAGTTTTTCCATCTTCTCATCCCCCACCTGATATTCGTTGCTTGTCATTATAGCGAAGGTGAAAAAGAAATTTTGTCAAAAGAAGTTGTCGTTTCCATAAAACGTTCGACGCTTTATTCGTCAAAGAGGCATACTTTCATGAAAGTCGATGTCTTTCATCACAATTTTACGAAGGCACAAAAAAACAGCTTTCCTATAGAAAGCTGTTTCGAAGATGACCCGTACGGGATTCGAACCCGTGTTACCGCCGTGAAAGGGCGGTGTCTTAACCGCTTGACCAACGGGCCTTGCTTTATGTTCTAGTTAAAAGGATAGCGGCGGAGGGGATCGAACCCCCGACCTCACGGGTATGAACCGTACGCTCTAGCCAGCTGAGCTACACCGCCATAATGAAAATGCGCTAAGAAGCACAAGAACTATAATACAAAGGATTCGCTTGTCCGTCAATAGAAAGTTTTAAATTAAATGACGAAATCTCAAAAAATGTCGGATGGATCATGAAAAAAAGCACCTGCTGAACAGCAGATGCTTTGTTGTGAAAATATATAGAAAGCAGCAACAAGTTAACCTCTTCTTGCTCCGCGCCCCCCACGTTTTGATTCCGTGTTACGTTTTAAAGATGTTAAGCGATCTTCGCTATCTTTTAAGAATTTGTTCATTTTTTGTTCAAACGATTCCTTCGGACGGAAATCATTTCTGCTTGGTCTTGATT
The DNA here is from genome assembly GCF_019266135.1 of Bacillus sp. F2HM. Taxonomy (NCBI): domain Bacteria; kingdom Bacillati; phylum Bacillota; class Bacilli; order Caryophanales; family Bacillaceae; genus Bacillus; species Bacillus sp. F2HM. Next base: position 34,564 of record NZ_LRMO01000033.1, on the reverse strand, counting down.
GTTGTTGAGGACGATCTTTTGCTTTTTTAATGGACAAGCCGATTTTACCGTCTTTTTCAACGTTAATCACTTTCACTTCAACTTGTTCACCGACTTTTAAATGCTCATTAATATCTTTTACATAGTTATCGGCTACCTCACTGATATGAACGAGACCAGTTGAACCGCCTGGCAACTCCACAAAAGCTCCAAAATTTGTAATGCCCGTAACTTTCCCTTGTAACTTGCTGCCAACTTCAATCGACATAAAAAAAGTGCTCCTCCTTAGACTTATAAAAAAATCTCATTTGTTCAATTATACATAAACTGAATTTTAAGTGTCAACAAGGCTAATCGCTCTTATTGCCCACATCAAAGATTTTTTCGCCTTTTTTGGACATATAATAGTCCCGTCGTGCCAGTTCGAGTACGTATTCCTTGCTTTTCAGCTTCTTAATTTCATCAGAAATATCTTCCTGCTTTGTTTGTAATTGCTTCAACTCTTTTTCGAGCGCAACCTTCTTCTCTTCTTTTTCCTTTAGTGAAGACGATTGCGACCAGAGGGCACTTGTCACCAAGACAGCAAACATGAGCACGATTACACCAAACACGGTAAGCCTTCTAAGGAGTCCGCGACGTTTGCGTTTTAAGCGCTGCGCTTGCTGTTCCATTTGTTTTTGGTAATCATTTTGAATTTGTGCGATATTTCTTTTTCTCTTGTTCAAAATTGAAGGCCTCCTCTCTTACTTTGTCCAGAATTGTTTCCATTTCGTTTTGATGGTACCAGATAATTTCTTGGCCCCTTGTAAAATTCCTGCTCCTTTTGAGAAAAACAATCTCATTGATGTTCGCCATTTTTCGGGAATCCGATGAATAATGGTCACATTGAGTAACCAGATGAGCGGATAACAAACAATCGACAGCACCTTCCACACGAGCCGAAACGTAAAACGAACAAGACGTAAGAGCGAGTGGAGCAAGAACAGAATAGCACTTATAATCAATGTGATCATCCAGCGGATCGGCTGGAAGACAACCGACATGACCAGCCTTTTTAGGAAGAGAACAGTCTGATATACACACATCATGATAAACTTGAGAATCTTGAGATACAAATGTTTCATCAATGCCTGATACATCGAGAAACCTAGAGCAACAGCTAGAAAAATATAAAGCCTGAATTCTCCCTCATTTGTCAGCAGCAGGACGTAAAAGAATAAGAGACCCTGTACCATCCAAAAAAGGAGATCGTGGATAACCAAAAGCCATTTTGCTGTTTTTTCCCGGTTCACAAACAGCTTGTACGTATCAAGCGATGCGCCCAGCCAGATGCCCATCGCCGCCATGGAAAGCATCGTATAAAACTGGACTGTCAGCGTCATTTAAACAGCTTGCTAAAAAATCCTTTAGCTTTCTCCCCGTGCTGCTCATCAACATAGATTAAATCAAAAACACGCCCTTTGATCGACACAACGCCCTTTTCGACGTCTAGGTTTTTCATTTGCAGATTTTCTCCGCGGATGGCGAGAATCCCCATGACCGTCTCCAGCAGAAATTCCTCACTATCAAAGCTTTCCACTTGTTTGACACCAGTAATATCTAAATGCTTTCTGTTTCGCATTGTGACATTGTGCTCCGCGTCTGATGACAGCTTCGTGCCTTGAGGTTGATTATAATATTGATTCATCTATACATCCCCCATATCTCATACTTGCATGTTACTGCATTGTATGTGATAAGAGGGTCATTTAGAACAAGCCCTATTCTGCTGTTTTTTCTTCTTTTAGCACAGTATACATGCCAGCCGCTTCTTCTTTTTTCGTCGTGTCCTTTAACTCGTTGACTTGAACAGTCACTAGTTTTTGACCAAAGCGGATTTGCAGCTCATCTCCTTCTTTCACGTCAGAGCTTGCTTTCGCCTGTGTTCCGTTAATAGATATCCTGCCTTGATCAGCTACTTCTTTTGCCAATGTTCTTCTTTTAATTAAACGGGACACTTTTAAAAATTTATCTAGTCTCATGTGTGTTCACCTCTTTCTATGCGTTTCGCATCGTTCCATAGATCGTCCATTTCCTCTAGCGTTAAGTCATCTAATGAACGGCCCATGTCCTTTGCTTTTTGTTCGATATGCTGAAAGCGCCGTATGAATTTTGTGTTGGCAGAAGCGAGTGCCGTTTCAGGCTCTAGGTGATAGAACCTGCCAATATTGACGAGAACAAACAAAAGATCTCCAAATTCATCTTTCATCTGCTTCGTTGCACCTTCGTCCGTCTTCTCTGCCACTTCAACGAGAAATTCCTGCTTTTCTTCTTCGTATTTGTTCCAAATGTCTTGAACATCTGTCCAATCAAAGCCTACTTTGGCAGCTTTCTTTTGGAGCTTATATGCCTTTGTTAGTGCTGGAAGTGTCGCCGGAATCGATTGCAAAATAGAACCGGCCCGCTCTGGCTTCTCCTGCTGTTTGATTTTTTCCCAGTTGGCCACCACATCTGCTGCCTCAGAAACATTCGTGTCACCAAACACATGGGGGTGGCGCCGAATCATTTTTTCTGTGACATGCTGAATGACGTCATCGATTGAGAAATAACCGTCATCTTCGCCAATTTGAGCGTGAAGCAGCACCTGTAGCAGCACATCGCCGAGCTCTTCCACCATATGATCTGGGTCATCTTCATCTATCGCTTCAAGCAGTTCATAGCATTCTTCAATTAAATATGGTTTGAGTGATTCATTTGTTTGTTTTTGATCCCATGGACAGCCGCCCGGACCTCTTAATGTACGTATGACGTCACGGAAGGTGTCAAATTGTTGATAAAGCAGCTGTTCATCTTGAATCGGAGGAACATAAACACTCGTTAAGTTATTTATCGACACATCTCGATCAAGTTCAAATAAAGGAACGGCAGTAATCTGTTCCTGACTGCTTCCAGCTGCAGTCACAATATAAACTTCATAATCGTCAGGGAGCTTTTCCATCAGCGTGAGTTTCACATTCGAAGCTGTCATCTGATCATATACCTGACAAATCAGAACGTGCTGGGTTAATTTCAGATCATCCGCTCTCATATCCCCTGCATCAACGAATTGTAATCCCTCGATGGGGTCAATCTGCAAGGAGTTGAATGTCGCATCTAGAAAGCTTTGTCCACCAGCGACAGACACCTCAATCCCGCGCTCTTTCTGCCCGGCGACGAGCAGCTGTACGGTCTTTTCTGCCACAAATGGATGACCAGGTACAGCGTACACAATGTCTTTTTCCGCTGCCTCTGCAAATAATATTTCGGTAATTTCCTGATACACCTGATCAAACTGATCATGCTTTTCATAAATTTCATCAAAAAAGGTGAGAGATGGGACCTCCTGCATTAACTCTGCGGTAAGCGGATGATCCTGCGTTCTCATAAATACTTCTTTCGCCTGCTTCAGCTGCTTATATACACCGAGCGTCAGCTGATCCATGTCGCCTGCCCCGAGACCGACGACGGTAATCTTACCTGCCATTTTGATTCCCTCTCATCTGTTTAAAATATAAAATCTTTTTTCCTAATGGAATGAGTCTCCATTCCTCGTCCGTAAATACTTCTAGCTTAAGAATACTATATAAAAAGGCGAAACCACCAATAAAAACTGATGTCAGGCTCTCTAAAACGGAAAACGGACGTTTTTCAAAGGGGATGACCCATGAAAACAGAGCCTGATATCCTATTAAGACAACAGCCATGAAGGCGGCTGATAAAAGAATTTTCACCGGGAACAGCTCTCTCAATGAAATCCATCCTTTATGCTTTAAATAAACGGCATTGAGCACGGCTGCTGTGAGAAAACCACATACAGTTGACCACGCGGCACCGTGGATGCCAAATAACGGTACAAGCGCAATCGTTAGAATCCATTTCACCAGCACGCTGAGGACCACCACAACAGCAGGGTACACAGTATGCCCGAGCCCTTGCAGTAAAGCCGCCTGCGTAATGGCAATCGACGTAAAGGCGATCGATATACAGAATATTTGCAAGGCATCGGTGCCTAAGTCATTACGAAAAAGCATTGTATTGACTGGTGCTAAAATACAAATCAGTCCAACCGCTGACCCTATCCCTAATACCGACGTGGTCTTAACCGATGACCGAACTTTTTGCCGTATCGTTTCATGCTCTCCATTCCTCATGGCTGCCGATAAAAATGGCACAAGTGAGGTTCCGATGCTGATAGCAAACACCGTTCCGAGCTGTAAGAATGGCTGGCCTCGGTCATATACACCTTTCGCCGCCTTTGCCGCCGCTTCACTGAGACCCTCGCTACGCAGCAACGCATACAGATGAAAAGCATCAATCATTTGCATCCATAATATGAGCAAACCACTGACACAAATCGTCAATGTATACAGCACCAAACTCTTCATAACATCTTTTTTTCGAAGTGTCGCCTGTTTGCCTGACATACTTGCAGCAGACTGCTTTCGATAGGTCAGCCAAAGGAAAAGAAGCAAAATGAGCGAGGCCGCACTTCCTGCGATAGAAGAGAACACCGCACCCGCCCCTGTTTCATAAAGCGAATAGCCGTGCCTCACGAAATAGAAGGATAAAACAAGCAGGACACCTACCCTGATGAGCTGCTCAACCAACTGAGAAACAGCCGTTGGAAGCATCAGACCGTCACTCTGAAAAATTCCCCTCAGCATCACGGTGAGCGGCAGAAATAGAAACACAAAAGCACTCATCTGGATGAGCAGAATTAATTGACTGTCTGCCATAAGGCTTGCAATTGTGCCTGCTCCTATGTAAAGACAAAGAAATAAGACTAGGCTCAGTAAAGTGATATAGACCAAGGATACCCTTGTAATGATCCGTCGATTCTCTTCCCCATGCTCACTCAAAAGCTTGGACACCATGACAGGAAATCCTGTTGTACCAAGCATGATGGCAATGCCAAGGAAAGGATATACCTGCTGATAAATATAAAACCCTGTGTCCCCTACGATGTTTTGAAACGGGACACGGTAAATGGCACTTAATATCTTTGATAACAGGCCTGCGATGGTCAAAATCACCGCACCCTGGAAAAGCCAGTGCGGCTGATTCACAGCATTTTTCATGGATGACTCCTTTAAAATAGATCTACAGTTAAACGCACTCATTATATCATACGTGAATGAAAAGGCGTTTCTTTCTAAGGAGTAGACGGCACATGTCTCGTTTTGTTTCATCCCATATAAAAAACCGACAAAATCAAATGATTTCATCGGCATTCTTTCATTTTATCAAGATGATATAGAGTTATTAGACCTAATGTTCCATTTGACGGGCTAAGAAGCCAGCTGCCGTTTCTGCCGCTTTATGCTCCACTTCTCCCATTGAACGCTCTTTAGAAAATAAGACGACGGCGCCAATTGGATCTCCGTTCGCAACAATAGGTGCAATGGTATAAGCAGATACGTCATCATCAATACCATCGACAAGTTGAATTTCTTTTTTATTTTCTTCTAACACAGAATTACGCTGATCCATTGTTCGTTCAAGTAAATCACTGATGGATTTGTTCAAGTACTCTTTTTTCGAACTGCCGGATACAGCAATATACGTATCTCGATCACAGATCAGGATGGAATGACCCAGACTGTCGAATAATGCATCAGCATATTCCTTCGCAAAGTCTCCTAGCTCACTAATCGGCGAATACTTCTTCAAAATTACTTCTCCATCGCGGTCGACGAAAATCTCAAGCGGATCTCCTTCCCGGATGCGCAATGTTCTGCGAATCTCCTTCGGAATAACCACTCTACCTAAATCATCGATGCGGCGTACAATTCCAGTTGCTTTCATTCACTGCTGCCTCTCTTTCGTTTGATGATGTGTTGGGTGAATGGAACAAAAGCGTCCACTTTATGCAACATTCACCACTTGACCCTGAGTTTAGTATCCGTCACATCAAACGTAATATACACGAGAGACAAACAAAATTTTATGAAGATGGAATGGTTTCTTTTTTCACATCTTGAAGGCCTCGAAGCATGTTAAGAACAACCTCAAGCCATTCCTCAGTCTTCTTGCCTTTCGTTTGGACAGAAATAATCAGCTTGCTGCCTTCCATTCCTAATCCGATTTCACGTCCATATTTACTGCCGAGCTCAAATAATTTTTGACCGTCGATTTCACTGCTGGCTTTCTCATCAAGGGTCATTCTGACAATGCCTTTCTCCATCTTGATCAGCTCGACACGTTCCTGGACAGCGTACACCTTCATTGTCGCAATCGTAAACAAGTCAGCCACTTCTTGCGGATATTCACCAAATCGGTCGATCATTTCATCCTGAAGCTCTTTTCTCTCTTCAATCGATCCAATTGCTCTAAACTGTTTATACATTTCAATCTTTTGCTTGCCATCCGAAATATAAGTGTCTGGGATGTAAGCATCAATTTGCAGATCAATTTCTGGCTCGAATTTATCTTGGGCCGTTGTATCGCCTCTTCTTTCCTCAATGGCTTCTTTCAGCATTTGAGAATAGAGATCGAATCCAACCGAATCAATGAAGCCATGCTGCTGAGCACCAAGTAAGTTCCCTGCTCCTCGAATTGTTAAATCACGCATCGCAATTTTAAACCCAGATCCGAGCTCTGTGAATTCTTTAATGGCTTGAAGTCTTTTCTCCGCAACTTCAGAAAGAACTTTATCTTTTCGATACGTGAAATAAGCATATGCGACACGGTTCGAACGCCCGACTCGTCCTCTTAGCTGGTACAGCTGAGAGAGCCCCATTTTATCTGCATCATGGACGATGAGCGTGTTCACATTTGGAATATCGACTCCCGTTTCAATGATGGTGGTACTGACCAATACATCTGATTCACCTTCAAGGAAATTAATCATCACTGATTCCAGCTCGTTCTCACTCATTTTCCCGTGCGCATAACTGACTTTTGCGTCTGGGACCAGCATGGAGATTTCGTCTGCTTTTCGTTCAATATCCTCAACACGGTTGTAAAGGAAGTACACTTGACCGCCGCGTGCTAATTCTCGCTCTATCGCTTCTCTGACTAGAGCGCCATTGTACTCAACCACATAGGTTTGAACAGGGAAACGGTTTTCAGGCGGTGTTTCAATCACTGATAAATCCCGTACGCCAAGCATGGACATATGAAGCGTACGCGGAATTGGCGTAGCCGTTAATGTCAGTACGTCGATATTGGCTTTCATCTGCTTAATTTTCTCTTTATGCGTCACACCAAAACGCTGTTCCTCATCAATGATCAGCAGCCCTAAATCCTTGTAGACGATGTCTTTTGAAAGAAGACGGTGTGTGCCGATAACCATATCGATCGTTCCGTTTTTCAGCCCTTTTAACGTTTCAGTTGTTTCTTTTCTTGTACGGAAACGGCTCAGCTGCGCAATTTTGACAGGGTAGTCTTGGAATCGGTCCATGATTGTGTCAAAATGCTGCTGTGCTAAGATGGTTGTCGGAACAAGCAGGGCTACCTGCTTCCCGTCAGCAATCGCTTTGAAGGCCGCACGAATAGCCACCTCCGTTTTTCCGTAACCCACATCTCCACAAAGCAGACGGTCCATTGGACGTTCCCGCTCCATATCCTGTTTAATTTCGTGAATCGAACGGATTTGATCATCTGTTTCCTGGTAAGGGAACGCAGATTCAAACTGGCGCTGCATCTCATGATCAGGCGAGAAAGCATATCCTTTGCTTGCCTCGCGTTCTGCGTACAGTTTAATCAGATCATCTGCGATGTCCTGTACAGATGTTTCAACTTTTTTCTTCACACGTTTCCAATCACTGCCGCCAAGTTTGTACAGCTTTGGTTCTTTACCTTCTGATCCTACATATTTCTGCACCTGATCAATTTGTTCAACCGGTACGTAAAGCTTGTCGCTTCCTTGATAATGAATATTTAAATAATCTTTATGAATGCCGCCGATTTCAAGCGTTTCTATTCCTAAATATTTACCGATCCCGTGGTTAATGTGCACCACATAATCGCCGACTTGAAGCTCTGAATAGCTCTTGATCCGCTCTGCATTGGTCAGCTTTTGCTTACGCGCCTGTTTTTTCACACGTTTCTTGAAGAGTTCACCTTCTGTGATTACAGCAATTTTTGATAACGGCAGTTCAAAGCCTGTTTGCAGCTCACCTTGTAAAATATACACCTGTCCGCTCACAAGCTCAGCGTCCGGTTTAGCAAGAGCGGCTTCAATGTCATAATCATGCAGAACAGACGACAGCTTTTCTGTCCGCTCTTCATCAGCACCTAAGAAGACAACCGTGTATTGCTGTTTTTTATAGCGTTCAATTTCACTCGCCAGCACATTCATCTGTCCGTGGAAATTCTGCATTTGCTTACTAGATACATTGACGATATTTTGCGGATTTGTCTGCTGGACATGTCTCAGGAACAAAGAGTAGTACAGAATGGATCTCGATTGCTGATTGATCAGTTCTTGGAACGGGAAAGATAGAGATAAATCATGAAGAATATTGCCTTCTTCAAGCAGACTAATTGTCCAATCGGCTTCTTCCTGTTCAAGCTGTTCTTCCATCTCCTGAATTCTGCTGATTTCATCTAAAATAATAATCGTATCCTGCGATGTATAATCTAGCAAACTAGCAGGCTTTTCATAGAAATAGGACAGGTACTTCGTCATTTCCTGTGTCACGATGCCTTCTAGCAGCTTCTCGCGATCAGCAGAAATATTTTGATGAAGCAGTTCTTTTTGCTGATCTGAGTTGAATTTCTTTAAGCTCTTCGCCAGCCCTTGATCAAGCTGTTCAATAGCTCTCACTCGTTCAGGACCTCTCACAATTAACTCTTTTGCAGGACCTATTTTGATTTCTTGAAGGGTTTCTAATGAACGCTGTGTATCCGAATGAAACGTTCGAATCGAGTCTACTTCTGTATCAAACAGTTCAATACGGATTGGATGATCTTCCGTTAACGCATAGATGTCGATAATTCCTCCGCGCACACTAAAATCCCCGGGCGCTGCAACCATCGACGTCCGGTCATAACCAATTTGTACGAGTTGTTTTGAAAACGCCTCCAAATCAATTTCTTCACCGATCTTTAAATGGATCTGACTCTCCTTCCAGAGCTCAACTGGCGGAAGCATCCTGCGCACCGCAGCTGCGGGAGTGACGATAATGGGGTTTTCTCCATTCGCAAGTCGATTCAGGACATCCAAACGCTGTGCTCTCAGCTCAGGACTGGCCACTGCAATTTCTGAAGCGATGAGTTCATTGACAGGATAAAGAAGAACCGAGCGATCCGGCATCACACTTGCTAGATCATCTGTTACCTTCTGCGCCTGATATAAATTGTGAGTCACAATAAACATTGGCCGCTTCAGTTCGTCTGATATCGCGGCTGTAAATAAAGATCTGACGGAGCCTGATAGTCCGGCAAGCAGCTGTTCTTTTAACCCTTCCTTTAGCCCATTAAAAATGGACTGAAAATCATCACTTTGTTTGATAAATGATTGTATGTTTTTCATTTGGCTCCTCCTCCCTGTTTGTTTAAAACAGAAAAACGCTTTGGTCTAATATCTACACCAAAGCTTTTTTATTGAATAAAAGTATGATACTGATGGTAATCAGGATTTCTTTCGAGCGCCTCTTGGCAATCCTCACAAATGGTTTGTACATGTAAATCACCATTTTCCCTATAAGAAATCATATCGTTTCTTTCCTCATTTGTTAAGTGATGAAATCCAAGTGCTTCACTTTGGACAGCAGATTCATCTAGACTGCCAACCTTTACACCACAGTGGCGGCAGTAATAATGCAAAGCCATACGTGATCCTCCCATGCTGAGATTTTATGATCAGTATGTGCTTCGCTTATCATTCTTATACCTTCTTGTTAAAATCATTCATCACTTCTAAAAATGGCTTTTTTAAAGCTGCTTCACAAGCCTCGACAGACGATTGAATGGCTGATGCAATGTCAGGCTGTTCTTCTTCTGAGAAACGTCCTAGTACGTAATCAACGACCTTCATGCCGTTTTGAGGACGTCCAATGCCGATACGGAATCGGTCAAATTCAGGTGAACCTAAATGCTGAATCAATGATTTGATTCCATTATGCCCGCCTGCACTTCCTTTTGTACGTAAGCGAATCCGGCCAGTTGGCAAATCAAGATCATCATAGATCACTTTCAAATGTTCAAGGGGAATATCGTAATAGTCCATCAGCGGACGCACGCATTCTCCTGATAAGTTCATATATGTAAGCGGCTTTACAAGTAGAACCTTTTGCCCCGAAACAAACCCGGTTCCAAATTGTCCATGGAATTTTGATTGATTTAAAGGAATGTCCCATTTTTTCGATAATTCATCTATTGTCATAAACCCGACATTATGTCTTGTTTTTTCATATTCTTTTCCTGGATTGCCTAATCCAACAAATGCAATCATGAAACCAATAACCTCCTTTGTCACACAGCACACGCCTAAAAAATGAGCCAATCAGATTGCCTCATGTAAAAACGTATGAATTCTTTTCATTCTAGCACAAAAGACGCAACCGCGGGAGGGTTACGTCTTTAAATGACCAGTTATTCTCCATCGTCATCCTTTTCTTTAATGGCCTCAGGCTCTTGCGGCTCCTCTTCGCTATCTGGCTCAGGAACCTTTGATTGCTGAGGCGGCAGAATGGAGGCAACGACTTCTTCTGGATCGTTATTGATTTGATAAGATGACTGAACAGACAGATCAGCAACTGTTAAGACATCATTGACTTCTAAGTTTGTAATATCAGCTTCAATATTCTGCGGGATATCTTTTGGTTTCGCTGTAACAGATAGTTCAAATAGTGGCTGCTGAAGCACACCGCCATCTTTTACCCCTTTAGACTCGCCAATCAGCTGTATTGGTACATCCGCCTCAATTTCACGCTGTAAGTCAACGACTTGGAAATCAGCATGGACAAGTTCGTTTTTCAGCGGATCTGTTTGTAATTCTGTCACCATCACAGATTTCGTTTCACCACCCACGTCTAAGGTGATAATTGTATTCTTCCCTTCATCACGTAAGGTTTTTAATAAATCGATGCTGTCTAATGAAACAGCCAGGCTATCTGTATTTTTTCCGTATATGACACCAGGAACGTGTCCTGAATGACGGATTTTTTGCAGTGTGGAACGTTTGAAATCAGTTCTTTTATTTGCTTTTAAAGTTGCCATATTCAGCACCATCCTATTTCTTTTTTGTCACTACTCTCATAATTACCCATAACCGAATCATTTTAAACCTATTTGCCGTGAATGATGATAGCAAAAAGACCCCAAGCTTGATGCCTAGGGCCTTTTTTAATCAGAAAATTAGCTGAAAAGGTAGCTCACAGATTCTTCTTCATGTACACGGATGATGGCTTCTGCAAGCAAAGGCCCAACCGAAAGCGGAATGAATTTTCCAACTTTCTTGTCATCAGTTAATTGAATACTGTTTGTCACAACTAATTCTTTAATTTTAGAGTTTGTGATACGTTCTACTGCTGGTCCAGACAAGACTGGGTGCGTACAGCAAGCATATACTTCAGCTGCTCCATTTTCGACTAGCGCATTAGCAGCAAGTGTAATAGTACCAGCTGTATCAATGATATCATCGATTAGAATCGCCGTTTTGCCTTCAATGTTACCAATAATGTTCATGACTTCAGCAACGTTTGGCTTTGGACGGCGTTTGTCGATAATTGCGATTGGCGCTTTCAGGCGGTCTGCCATTTTACGCGCACGTGTCACACCACCGTGGTCAGGAGACACAACAACGATATCATTCAAGTTCTTCTGTTCGAAATAGTTTGTTAAGATTGGCACAGCCATTAAATTATCGATTGGAATATCGAAGAAACCTTGGATTTGCGGCGCATGAAGATCAAGTGCAATCACACGTGTAGCACCTGCTGTTTCAAGCAAGTTTGCAAAAAGCTTCGCAGTGATTGGCTCACGAGGTTTTGCCTTACGATCTTGACGTGCATATCCGTAATAAGGGATCACAATATTGACAGTTTTCGCAGAAGCGCGTTTTAGCGCATCCACCATAATGAGCAGTTCCATGATATGCTCATTGACTGGCGCACTTGTTGATTGAATGACATAACAATCACAGCCGCGGATACTTTCTTCAATATTGATTTGGACTTCACCGTCACTAAAGCGTTTAACAGAGCTCTTTCCTACATCAACTCCGATACGATCGGCAATTTCTTTGGCAAGTTCAGGGTTTGAATTCAAAGAGAATATCTTTAAATTCGCATCAGCATAACGATTAGACATGGTAAACCTCCGGGTATTTGGATTATTTTTTATGAATATTTTTCACATAATCTTCTTTATTGACTTGTCTTGCTCTAGCAATAGACAATGCATCCTGCGGTACATCTTCTGTAACCGTTGAACCGGCTGCAACATATGCCCCTTTTCCGACAGTGACTGGTGCAACGAGATTTGAATTACAGCCGATAAATGCGCCGTCTTCAATCTTCGTTAAGAATTTGTTTTTCCCATCATAGTTGACTGTAATGGAACCACAGCCAAGATTTACATCAGTTCCGACCTCTGCGTCTCCAATGTAGCTTAGATGAGATGCTTTGCTGCGGTCTCCGAAAACTGTTTTCTTGATTTCGACAAAATTCCCAATTTTTACTTCATCGCCAATTTTCGACAACGGGCGAATATGAGCAAACGGTCCAATTGTCACATCAACTCCAACCTCACTATCGCAGACGACAGATTGCTTAATAACTGTTCGATCTCCGATGATGCTGTCAACAATTTCAGTGTTTGGCCCAATAGTGGCGTCTGCACCGATTTTTACATTCCCTTTGATGACCGTCCCAGGATAAATAACTGTATCTTCACCGATGACAGCATCTGGCGAAATATACGTGTTCTCAGGATCAATCAAGGTCACACCATTCTTCATATGCTGATGATTAATACGTCGCTTCATGAATTGCTCTGCTTGTGATAGAGCGATACGATCGTTAACTCCAAGTGTTTCTTCAAAATGCGGTGTTTGATAAGCTGCAACTGTTTGCCCTTCATTTTTTAAAATTTCAATAACGTCTGGCAAGTAGTATTCACCCTGTGCATTTTCATTCGACACTTGCTCAATCACACGGAAGAGATCTTCATTTGAAAAACAATAAGTCCCTGTATTAATTTCATTCACTTGACGCTCTGCATCGTTCGCATCTTTATGCTCCACAATTTTCACGACAGCACCTGTTTCGTCACGAATAATACGGCCATAGCCTGTTGGATCATCCGCATGTGCTGTTAAAATAGTAACTTTCGCTTGATGTTTTTGATGCTCGCTTAACATGGCTTCCATTGTTTCCGCTGTCAATAATGGCGTATCACCACAAATGACAATGGTTGTTCCCTTTTCCTGCGCGAGGAACGAATTTGCTTGTTTGACGGCATGGGCTGTTCCCAGCTGTTCTTCTTGAAGTGCATACTCACTTCTGTCTCCAAGCTGCTCTTTCACGTCCTCTGCACCATGACCGACAATCGTCACTAGCTTGGCTAAAGAAAGCTTTAACGCTTCATCTGCCACATGCTCGACCATTGGCTTTCCGCAAACTGGATGAAGTACTTTATATAACTTTGACTTCATTCTCGTTCCTTTTCCCGCTGCTAAAATCACTGCGAACCGCTTATCCATTGATTGGCCTCCAATATCCCTATTATCCATAGAAAAATATATCCTAAATAAAGACTGATTTCAAGGATACATAAGGAAGTACAATAATTTTCTAACAGATGAAAGACTTAAGAAACAAGAGAAAAAACGCAAAAAAGACAGCATTTAAAAGAAAACATTCATTTTCTCTTAAAGCCGTCTTTTTAGGTTCACATATGATTAAGAAGCTCCAGCTTCTTCATATTCAATTGTTTCTTCCTCTTCGCCTAAGCGATGATATTCATTTAATACAGCATCTTGGATTTTACCCCGAGTGCTTGAATTAATTGGATGTGCAATATCGCGAAACTCTCCATCAGGCGTGCGTTTGCTAGGCATTGCAACAAACAACCCATTGTTTCCATCAATCACACGAATATCATGAACAACAAATTCGTGGTCCAGCGTGATGGATGCAATCGCCCTCATGCGACCATCGGTATTCACGCGGCGTAATCTTACGTCAGTAACTTCCACAGTAGTTCACCACCTTTTCCCAATATAAAAGCATTACTTAGGTATTCAACGATCGTGGTGATTCTCCTGCTCTTTTTTTAAACTTTTTTTGAAATATCGGGATATTTATACATTATTTGTCATATTCGTGACGACGCTTACATTCTCAGCATAAAAAAAGACATCATGATGATGTCTTTCCCTGCATATGATGAAACCAAACGGCTTTCATTGAGAGTGCCTGTTTATTTAACTAATGCAACTACTTCTATTTCTACAAGCGCATCCTTTGGAAGTCTTGCCACTTCCACGCATGAACGAGCTGGCTTATGTGTATGGAAATACTCACCGTACACTTCATTCACTTCAGCGAATTGTTCCATATCTTTGATGAAAACAGTTGCTTTCACGACTGTTTCAAAGGAAGCACCTGCTGCTTCAAGTACAGCCTCAAGATTACGGAATACTTGATGTGTTTGTTCTTTAATATCTCCATTGACAAAATCTCCAGCTGGGGTTAATGGAATTTGCCCTGAGCTGTAAAACATGTTATTGACAATAATTCCTTGAGAGTAAGGTCCAATGGCTGCTGGTGCATGTTTGGTTTGAACAACTTTTGTCATATCAATCTCTCCCATTCAAATACATGTTTAATCAAAGCTTACGCTTTCGAATGAAAAAACTCGTGGAAATTGCCTTCATTGATCTCAATGATTTTTTGCTTCATATCAATGGTAGAAAGCTTTAACAACGAGACATATTCATCGACAAGACGTTCATCTACGCCTTCATCTTCTAAAAGAACACCGATCCCTGCAACATTTGCATTAAATTCCTCAAGCAAATTCATCATGCCGTTAATGGTTCCGCCCGCTTTCATAAAGTCATCAATGATCAACACATTGGAGCCTTTATCTAAGCTGCGCTTTGCAAGGGACATGGTTTGAATTCGGTTAGAAGAACCTGACGCATAATTAATACTGACAGTTGATCCTTCGGTTACCTTATTATCTTTTCTAACGATCACAACAGGCACATTTAAATAACCCGCAACAGAATAGGCAATCGGAATCCCTTTTGTCGCAACGGTCATGACGACATCAATCGCACGGTCCGCAAAGATGGTCGCAAACAGCTTACCGATTTTCGAAAGTATCGATGGATTGCCTAAAACATCGGTTAAATATAAATAACCGCCAGGAAGTACACGTTCAGGAGTTGATAATGCCTCTCCGATATCGTTTACTACGTCATCTGCTTCTTTTAGGTGAATTTTTGGAATATATTTCACTCCGCCAGCAGCGCCAGGTACAGTAAGCAATGTGCCTATTCCTTGCTGTTCGAAGGTCTGTTTGATAATCGTTAAGTCTTCACTAATGGAGGACTTTGCAGATTGATAACGTTCTGCAAAAAAAGTTAACGGTACTAGTACGTGCGGGTGGGCTAACAAATAATTTGTTAAGTCCACCAATCTGCCGCTTCGACGAAACTTCATGAACTTACCCCCAGAACCCGAATAATTTATGAATAATATAACTTAATATACGGATTTAATCAAGGGCATTTTGTTCGCCGATCATGCGGACAGCGTATACTTGATCACAAAATCCTCTCAGTCCGTTATATATTCTTTGTACCTTCGATTCATATTGAATCAAGCCAAATACCGTTGGGCCGCTTCCACTCATTAATACAGCATCAGCACCGAAACGCTTCATCTGTCTTTTGATCATATCTACTTCCGGATACATCTTTAATGTCACAGACTCCAGAACGTTACCGAGTGAGCCGCACATCTCTTTATAATCTTTCGCTTCTATGGCTTCAATCATACGCTGTACATTTGGGTGTTCTACTTTGCTTGCGTCATATTGTCTATAAACTTCAGCTGTAGATACCCCAATCACCGGCTTCGCTAAAATCACCCAGCAATGCGGCGGTGTCGCGATATGCTTCAGTTTTTCTCCACGTCCTGTCGCTAGTGCTGTGCCTCCGTGTACACAAAAAGACACATCTGAGCCGATCTCCGCTCCAAGCTCAGCCAGTTCATCTAACGTGAGATTTAACTTCCACAAACGGTTTAAACCGCGAAGCGCTGCTGCAGCATCACTGCTGCCTCCAGCTAAACCTGCTGCAACAGGTATTGCTTTTGTGATGACAATCGATACCCCTTTTTGAATACCGAACCTTGTTTTGAGTAATTTAGCCGCCTGATAAGCCAAGTTACGCTGATCATCTGGCACAAATCGATTATGAGATGATACACGGATTTCGTCTTTGTCCAGCTCAGTCAGCTCAAGTCGATCTGCAAGGTCTATTGTTGTCATCACCATCTCTACTTCGTGATATCCATCCGGTCTTTTTCCATGGACATCAAGTGAGAGATTAATTTTTGCCGGTGCTTTTTCTAAAATACGCAAACATTTCACCTACTTCTCCATCTAAACATAAGTATCAATATTGTATCACATTTGATGGATCTGATGAATATTGGCTTTTACGCCCAGCACACTGACTTTTTCAACAAAAAAAGCCAGAGACACCTGAGGTATCCCTGACCATTTTTCTATCGTTGATTCTCATCCTGAGCCATGTGCTGCTGAGCTAATTCGATGGCACGTTTGACCATATTACCTGCGTCACGCGCACGAATTTCTCCCCAGCCTCCATTTTTGACGGTATCATAAAATCCAAGATCCTTCGCCAGCTCGTATTTGAACTCATCTGACATAATGCCTCGGCGTCTACCCAAACGAAACAGCCCCTTTAGTCGAGAATTCGAATCAGTGCCACTGCTTTTGTGGCTTTCTTATTTTATATCGAATCCTTTCTTTTACCCCTTTCAAAAAATGGACAGACTCCCATTCAGAAAAAAAGGCAAAACAAAAAGCAGTAAACAAGAAGTTCACTGCCCATTAATAGGCGACTGAGCTAGCGGCATCATCGAACGTTAATTCGACCGTCTCAGTCAGTATATCTGCATAACTGTAAGAAACTCTTTCAAACGAATTCTCATCTTGATCTAATTGAATCACAAATACAGAAGGGTACGTTTCAGCTAAAATGCCCGAACGCTCAATTGTTTTACGGCGGCCTCCGTTAGCCTTTAACGTCAAACGTTTACCTAAGTTACCATCAAGCGATCTTTTGATGTCGGACAAAGTCTTCGCCATTGCATCCACCTCACTGAGATAATTATACAACAACGGCCCATTTTTGTCAAATAAAAATTAAATTATATCAACCAACACGAGCCATTGTCAACAAAATAATTTTGACAAACTTCTACCTTTTCTCCTCCCTATTTTTCTCAAATTCCGGTGAATTATGTATCCGTTTGAAATTTCTTTTTACACATAAAAAAAACCAGACTGAAATCAGTCGGGTTATGTCGATTCATGGTCTTTTTTATATGGCATACCTACCCTTAAAACACCCTTCGTCTCGATGCCTCCTAGACCTTTTTCTCTTGTTAATGTATTACGAAGCACATCCCACACATTGATTCGATCTACAAATGGAGTGAAGCTGATCTTCGCAACGATATAGACGGGATCGAGCGCATGGATGTTCACACGTGAAGGTGAGCTTGCAAAATTGGCACCTGCTTGGATCAATGATTCGAAATGAGATTGACAGGCGCCTGCAAAGATCACAAGCTGATCTAAATGAGGAATTTTCTTTCTTGCTTTTTGAACCGTCTCAACGAAATGACGAGAATGGCGATAGGCACCGATATCATTTACGCCGCCCTTTTGCTTGGAATACGCATCATGCCCTGTAATGACCAAAATATCAGGCCGATATTGATCAAGTAACGAATCGATCACGCTTGGCATTTTCTTCTCATGACAATGCACTCCATATACAGGCACACCAATTCGTTCATATACATCTAAGCATTTCTTTAAGTATGAAGCATCTCCATCTAAATGAAGGACCTTTCCAGGCATGTGAAAATACTGCTCCTGATGCTGATATTGTCCAGAAGTATAATACTCTTGTTTTTCACGCAGCAGCTGATAATCCTGTCTTAGTAAGTCGAGCGATTCGTTAATTTTCCGTTCGTCGTCCTTCTCCCTTGTCAGCTGCTCCTCTTTTTGAATTAAGACGAGATCTGACATCTTAGCATCAGCAATCAGCCTCACTTCATTCCCATGCAATATGGCAGTGGCTTCGTGCTGATCTGTCTCATCAATTCGAATGATTCGAAACATAATATCCATTTGATAGGATGCCCTCGTCACCATATCTCCTATTTGAAATTGCATGCTGTTCACTCCACAATCAGGCTCATATCCTGTTGGTATCGTCTTGCACTACACATGGCCGTCTTTCATATGTGCTGTTCTTTCTAGCCTATGCCCGAACAGTTGAAGTGGTGAAAAACAAAAGAAAAAAGCCCTTACGAAAGGGCTTTTTGTAAAACATTCGACAAACGGGCAAATTCCTCAATGGATAATGATTCTCCGCGGCGCTTTCCTTCAATATCTGCTGTTTGAAGTGCTTCTTCGATAATCGCTTTATGTTTTTTTCCATCAGGTAGATTATTCATCAAATTATTCATCAATGTTTTCCGTCGTTGGCCAAAGCTCGCTCGGATCAATTGAAAGAAAAACGCATCATTTTCTACTGAGACAGCAGGCGTTTCACGAACAGTCAGCTTAATCACAGCCGAATCGACATTTGGCTGAGGAACAAAAACCGTTTTAGGCACAACCATCACCGTTTTTGCTTCCGTATAAAATTGAACTGCGATAGACAGTGAATTATATTCCTTTGATGATGGGGCAGCTGCCATACGATCTGCTACTTCTTTTTGCAGCATGACCACAATCCCTTTCAATGGAAGGTTTTCTTCAAGCAATTTCATAATAATCGGTGTTGTCACGTAATATGGAAGGTTGGCTACGACCATCACTTCCTTACAGTCAGCAAAATTTTCCTCGATGACCTTTCTCACATCCGCCTTTAATACATCTTGATGAATGATCGTGACATTATCATATGGAGAAAGTGTATCGTTTAAAATAGGCAATAAACGCTGATCGATTTCAAAAGCGGTGACTTTCTTTGCACGTTTAGCGAGCTGCTCTGTCAATGCGCCGATACCAGGTCCAATTTCAATGACGCCGGTCTCATCTGTAACCTCCGCATGATCGACAATGCGATCTAAAATATTTGTATCAATTAAGAAGTTCTGCCCTAAGCTCTTTTTAAAAGAGAAACCGTACTTCTTCAGTATTTCCTTCGTTCTGACGGGTGTCGCAATATCTTTATTCATCGGCTTCCTCCTGCATGACGGTCTTTAAGGCCGCAATAAAATCATGTTTGGTTATTTGGAACATGTGAAGGCGCTTTTGCAGCTGCTTCGCATTGGTATATCCTATATTTAAAAGCACTCCTAGTCGTTCGCGGCGGCGTTTCGATGCTTCGCCACCGATAAGGCCTGCGTCAAATAAGTCGTCTAATGTAATGTCACTTTCCGATTCTTCCATTTCTTCATGGACATGGGCAAGACATTCCCGAATACTGTCCAAGGAAGCATGCTCGACACCAATTCCTTTATCCCGCTTCGCCTTCGCAAGATGTTTTGGCAAAAAAGCGTGCTTACAGCCAGGAACTGCCTCTGCGATGGTTTTACGGATCTTCTCACCAGGAAAATCAGGATCTGTTAAAATAATGACCCCTCTCGTCTCCTGCGCAAGACGCACTTGTTGAATGACTGTATCGCCAATGGCGGATCCGTTTGTTTCGATCGTATCTGCATCAACCGCCATCTTCACTCTGGCAGTGTCATCACGACCCTCCACCACAATGATTTCTTTGATTTTCATGTATTCCTCCGCTTGCAAAAACAATCTACATTTTTTGGTTAAAAAAACGAAACCTTTCATGCTGCTTTTGCGTCTAATTAATTAGAAAACAGTGCTTCTATTATAACCAAAAAAACAGAGGGTGCGCAAAGCCCTCTGTTCATATAAATGATTTGATGTGTTTATTTGAGTACTCTAATCTTCACTCGTTTATTTCCCCATTGATAAGCTGCCGACTTACTTGGGACGAACACATCAATTTTATTCCCTTTTATAGCAGATCCAGTGTCTGATGCAACGGCATATCCATAGCCTTCCACATACACTTTTGAGCCCAGCGGAATGACACTCGGATCAACTGCTATGACCTTTGCACCCGGATTTGCTTTTAAATTAAAGCCTGTAGACGTTCTGCCCGTACATCCAGCACAGCTTGCTGTATAGGCTGTTGACGCCACATAAAATTCTTTTCCTGACGATTCATTGCTTCGTGAAACCGCAGGGGACGCTGTAGGCTCCTTTTTGGCCACTTGTGTACCAATAGCCACTAATCGGTCCTTACTATCTTTTTCGGTCACTTCTTTAATCAATTCTTTAGACACCACTTTGCCGTTTTCTTTCACAATGGCATAGTGCTTCTTCAATTTACCTTCTTCACCTTTTTTAAGTACCTTCTCTTTCCCTTTTTCAAGAGAATGATCCTTTTTATGTTTGGTATCAAAAGCAATTTTCTCTTCCACTACATCGGTGACTTTTTCCACCCGAGTGATCTTTATATCTGCGCTCTTTTTAGAAAGGTTACTATGTAACGCAGGCTTGATCTTATCGTGCTTCTTGAGCTTCAGCTCTTGTTGCTTTAAAAAGTCAGCGACCGTAGTCGAAGTGGTCCACACTTTTTTATCTTTTCCTCCATCATTTAAGCTGACCTGGAAGGCCTGCTGAACCACAAGATTCATATCCTTTTTTAACTTGTCATTCTTTCCTGGAGTTACTTGATCGTGCTTCCCAATATCTATCTTCTCATTCTTCAATAATGCTCCAACCGTCTGATCTGTTGTCCATATCGTTTTCTCTTTCCCATCTAGGGTCAGATGAACCGGTATAGCCGCATCATACACAATGTTCATGTTGTCTTGAATCTTTGTATTTAGACTTGGAGAGATATGATCCTCCGCCTTGGTCCTTATGCCAAGGTCTGAAAGCAGCTGAGCTACTGTCTCTTCATGTGTACGAATTGTCTTCTCTTTACCATTGATTGAAATGGTAATAGACTGCTTAGTGAGCTCATGCGCACCGTAAGCCGTTCCAGTTCCAGCTAAAAGCAAGCAAACAACTAGTAATAAAACCTTGCCTTTTCCTAGCTTCACAGAAAACAGATTTTTCATTTTTTGTACGATGAAAAACGCCTCCTTCTCCTCGGAGAGATTATATAGAGTATCTCAAAACCTGTCAACCCTTCCACCCACTGTACAAAAATGCTCGATTGTAAACCTATTATGGGAGATTTATGGAAGGAAGGGAAGAAAGACTTATCGACAACTTATCCTATGAGGAGGCGCAAACGTGTAGAACTTTTTCGTTATGTTTCACAATTGGACAAGCTTAAACAAGGATTGACATCATATACTGTCAGTTTATACGGAAAACTTTTTTTGCATTTTTTGTTGTCAATTCAGCAAGCTCTTCAAAGCTAATTTCTCTCAGCTCCGCAATCTGTTCTGCGATATATTTGACATAACTTGGCTCATTACGTTTCCCTCTAAATGGCACTGGCGTTAAGTATGGGCAGTCTGTTTCAATCAAAAGCTTGTCACTTGGTATCTCCTTTACAACTTCCTTTGGCTTTTTGGCATTTTTAAATGTCACGGGTCCACCGAATGAAATATAAAAGTTCATCTCCATACACGCTTTTGCAGTTTCCAGACTGCCAGTAAAGCAGTGCATAATACCTCCAACTTCAGCTGCTCCCTCTTCCTTTAAAATCGTCACGACATCTTCCGTTGCGTCACGATTATGAATAACGATTGGAAGCTTCACTTCCTTCGCAAGAGCAATTTGGCGTCTAAAGACTTCCTTTTGCACATCTTTTGGCGACTTGTCCCAATAGTAATCCAGACCCATTTCTCCAATCGCAACCACTTTTTCGTGTTGAGATAAATCTTTGATCCAAGCCAAATCCTCATCTGTCATATCAATAGCATCGACTGGATGCCAGCCGATAGCTGCATATATGAAATCATACTCTTCAATTAATTCCATCGCTCTCGTAATTGTTGGGCGGTCAAACCCTACCACCACGATTTTCTCAACTTTTTCGCTTTTCGCTCTTTCGATCACCTGTTCTAAGTCTTCATTGTATTGTTCTGCATTCAAGTGGGCATGTGTATCAAATAACATAGTTGTTTGCTCCTTTCGACAATTCTGCTAAAAAACAAAAGGTGTTCGACGAAATGTTACACGTGGAACACCTTTGTTGAGTTATAAAATTTTTGTTCCATTTGCTAGAGATTGATCTACTTCAAGAACCTGCAATTCCCCGCCTGTTTCTCCAGTTAAAATCATTCCCTGGGAAATTTCCCCTCTGAGTTTAACTGGGGTAAGATTCGCTACGCAAACGAGCTTTTTCCCTACTAATTCTTCTGGTTGATAGTGCTTGGCAATCCCAGAGACTATTTGTCTTTTTTCAAATCCAAAATCAAGCTGAAGCTTTAAAAGACGATCCGCTTTTTTCACTGGGGCTGCTTCCAATACCTGTGCAACTCGAAGATCAACTTTTGAGAAATCATCAAATGCAATTTCTGCTCCCAGCTCAGGTAATTCCGTTTCTTCGATTTCCACTTTCTCTTCTTCTACCTTAGGTGCACTTCCCTGCATTTTTTCTTTAATGTAGGCTACTTCTTCTTCAACCTCTAAACGCGGGAACAAAGGCTCTCCTTTTTGTACCGTCGCTTGTTGAATCGCACCAAATGATAGGATACTATCCCAGCTTTTGAGCTTCTCTTCTTCAATTCCAAGCTGGAAGAAGATTTTCTCAGGTGTTTTCGTTAGGAATGGCGTTAAGAGTACTGCTGTGATTCGAAGTGATTCTGCTAAATGATACATAACAGAATGCAGTTCTTTTCGTTTTGTTTCATCCTTTGCCAGCACCCATGGAGCTGTTTGATCAATATATTTATTGGTTCTGCTGATTAATGTCCAAACATTTGAAAGAGCCACAGAGAATTCAAGATTTTCCATCGCTTCTTCATAGGCTTTGACTGTCTGCTCAGCGACTGCTTTCAGCTCTTCATCAAACTCATTAACAGGACCCTTATAGCTGCTTAATGTGCCGTCAAAATATTTTTGAACCATCGCAACTGTACGATTAAGCAAGTTACCTAAATCATTGGCAAGGTCATAGTTTACACGTTCCACGAATCCTTCTGGTGTAAACACACCATCTGCACCAAATGGTACTTCGCGAAGCAGATAATAACGAAGGGCATCGAGGCCATAGCGATCAATTAATGTGACCGGATCTACCACATTCCCTTTTGATTTAGACATTTTGCCATCTTTCATGAGCAGCCAGCCGTGTGCGAAAATTTGTTTCGGCAGAGGCAGATCTAATGCCATTAACATAATCGGCCAATAAATCGTATGGAAGCGTACAATTTCTTTTCCTACGAGATGTACGTTGGCAGGCCAATATTTTTTATATTTTTCATCTTGATCTGTTCCATAGCCAATCGCAGTTAAATAGTTAAATAACGCATCAATCCATACATAAATGACGTGCTTTGGATTGTTAGGAACTTTAATTCCCCAATCAAAGGTTGTTCTTGATACTGCTAAATCCTCTAAACCTGGTTTAATGAAGTTATTAATCATTTCATTCTTTCTTGATTCAGGCTGAATAAACGATGGATTTTTTTCGTAATAATCGAGCAAACGGTCCGCATACTTACTCATACGGAAGAAATATGATTCCTCTTTAATTAATTCAACAGGGTGGCCGCTGTCAGGGCTTTTCCCGCCAATGACTTCCCCTTTCTCATTACGCTCAACATCAACAAGCTGTGTTTCCGTATAGAATGTCTCATCAGGAATACTGTACCAGCCCTCATATTGATCTAAATAAATATCGCCTTGATCAAGCAACTTTTGGAAGACCTGCTCAATGATTTTCGTATGTCTTTTTTCTGTTGTACGGATGAAGTCATCATTCGAAATGTCGAGTTTCTTCCATAATGATTTAATGTCTTCAACGACTGGATCTAAATACTCGATCGGTGTGATATTTTGTTCTTCAGCTTTTTGCTGTATTTTTTGTCCGTGCTCATCTGTACCTGTTAAATACATCACATCATAGCCTTGTAGACGTTTATAACGAGCCATAGCATCTCCTGCTACTGTCGTATAAGCATGTCCAATATGTAATTTTCCGCTCGGATAGTAAATAGGTGTTGTCAGATAAAACGTTTTTTTCTTTTCCGGCATGTCGGAACCTCCTGCGTGTGTGTAAATGTCAAAAACTCCCGCCCAATGGACGAGAGCGGTTATCATCATTACATGAAAATGTGTCAGATCAATTCATTCAATTTTGCACTTGTGCTTTCTCTATGATACCATCTTAGCCTTTAAGATCAAGCATATATACATAGAACAAGATGAAATGATCGAAAAAGATGAGTTTTTCGAAAAAAACGACAAACCCGTCGACATTTTGTCGAATATTGTCGTATGAAATCTATTTCCAGATTTACAATTGGCTAAATTAGGGCAAAAGTCTTGTTAATCTGATCTCGGCATTTCTTATATTTTCATAGGAAAAGCCTACAAAATCCTTATACACCAGTAGTTTCAAGGTCTTTTGACTTTAAGAGTCATATTTTACAAACAATAGTAAACAAAATGATTGACGATTTATGGAAACCTTGTTATGCTAGGAATGTAAGGAATTTGTCGAATAATGACGAAGATAATATTATTTTAAGAATAAGAACTTTTTGGGAGGAGAATGAAGATGAAATCTACAGGTATTGTACGTAAAGTTGACGAATTAGGACGCGTGGTGATTCCAATCGAACTTCGCCGTACGCTAGGAATCGCTGAAAAAGACGCTTTGGAAATTTATGTTGATGATGAAAAAATTATCTTAAAAAAATATAAACCAAACATGACTTGCCAAGTAACAGGTGAAGTATCAGACGATAACCTTAAGCTTGCTAATGGTAAATTAGTTCTTAGCCGTGAAGGTGCAGAGCAAATCATTAACGAAATCCAAAACCAACTTCAATCACAAAAATAAGGTTCATATAAAAAGGTTCTTGCACCGTTTGCAAGAACCTTTCTTTATTGTTCAATATGATAGGCATCGTATATCGTGCGCTTTGGCACACCACGTTCGACAGCTGTACGTTTAATGGCTTCCTTCGACGTTAATCCTTCCTCTATGTAATGGATCACATGTTCTTTTTCAGATAAGGACGTCCACCAAGCTTCTTCATTCAGCTCTTCTTCAGCTTGATCATTTCCTTGTACCACAAGACAGAACTCACCTCGAATTTGATTCTCCGCAGCCCATGTCAGCACAGATTCTAAATCCCCACGAATAAACTCTTCGAATTTTTTCGTCAGTTCTCTCGTAATCGCGATGTTCCGATTCCCCCACACTTCCTTCATTAAAGTCAGCGTTTCTTTTAACCGATGGGGCGCTTCATAGAAAATGATCGTTTCTTGACGTTTTTTCAAGGCTTCAAGCTGCTTTTTCTTTTCTTTTTTTTGACGGTCGAGAAAACCATAAAAGAAAAATGGCTGAGGTCCGATTCCTGATGCAATGAGTGCCGTTAGTGCAGCATTTGCGCCAGGTAACGGAATGACATAGCCTCCGATGCTAGTAAAATCTCGAACCACTTCAGCCCCTGGATCTGAAATCGTCGGTAAACCGGCATCACTCACGAGTGCGATACTTTTCCCTTCTTTTAGCCATTCGATTAACTTGTGGCCGCTGCTGTCTTTGTTATGCTCATGATAGCTGGTTAAGGGTGTATCAATTTCGTATACATGACAAAGCTTTTTCGTTTGCCTTGTATCTTCTGCGGCAATATAGTCTACATCTTTTAATGTTTGTATCGCTCGGAACGTCATATCTTCTAGATTTCCGATCGGGGTTGGGACAAGATAAAGAATACCCATGCCAGATTGACCATCAAAGCTTTTCTGTGTCTTTTTCATGTGCCGCCTCCTTTTCCATTCGCATTTCTTCTATATAAATGTCTTTCTTTTTCCGCGTCCACGTTTTGAAACGATATTCTTGCTGCATGGCTTCTCTTTTGGTTGCAAAACATTCATGATAAAAAAGCTCAACCGGCCGTCTCGCTCTTGTATACTTTGCTCCCTTTCCACTATTGTGGGTCATCAATCTCTTTTGTAAATCATTTGTATAACCCGCATACAGGCTGCCATCTGCACATTTTAATACATAGAAGTAATGATTATGCTTCTCCATACAGTATCGTCCTGATTTCATCTGTATACTCCTGATCTTCCCCATAAACAAAAAGAGGCGGGAGAATTTTCAGATCTGGTTTTCCATCTTTTATGCCCTCTACCAAGATGGTATTGGCTTCTTTCCCTTGTTTGGGATAAACAAATTGAATTCGTTTCGGCTCAATTCGGTATTTTTTCATTAATTCCACAATCTCAAGCAGCCTTCCTGGTCGATGAACCATCGCCAGTTTCCCCCCTTGCTTTAGCAGCGTGGAAGAAACACGAATAACATCTTCTAATGTACAATGAATTTCATGCCGTGCAATCGCCAAATATTCATTTTCATTGATTTCATCCTTAGAGGGTGTCTTAAAATATGGCGGGTTACATGTAATCACATCAACTTTATGGTTGCCGTAGCGTTCCGGCATATCATTCAAATCACCTTGAATCAATTCAATCTGGTGCGCAAGTTGATTATACTCCACACTTCTTTTTGCCATATCAAACAGCCGTTCTTGAATTTCAACCCCCGTAATCGAGGCCTTAGATCGAGTTGAAAGCAGTAATGGCACGATGCCATTTCCGGTACAAAGATCAATGATCTCTCCTTTTTGGATTGGCACATACGCAAATTTAGCTAATAACACCGCGTCCAATGAAAAGGCAAACACCGTTTTACTTTGAATAATCTTCATATCTTCGGCGAGCAGGTAATCTAAACGTTCATCTTCTCTTAACGAAACCATGATGTATCCTTTCTTTTCCTGTGAAAAAGGCTCCCGATTCAGCGGAAGCCTTTTCTCATTTTTTATTTAAAAATGACAGACAGAACAAACAGTCTCCCTCTTTACGAATGCTCCCATAATGTACATTACAAATATGGAAGCCCTCCTGATATAACCGGGCCAGGTTATCATGACCTTCTCCTATATCAGAATGACTTGGCTTCTGGGCAGAATCATTCTCTGCCTCAGACGATTTGTCTCGATCGGACTGATCCAGACGTTCACGCAAGTGCTGATTCTCCATCTGCAGCTGATGATTTTCTTCAATCACTTCACCGATATGATTTTTCAAATCACCTAACTGGCGATAAAGAGAACCGATTTGTTCTTCTAAATTAATCACCGTATCAAATAGTTCCTTTTTATCCAAGGTGGCACACCTCGTTACTCAGTTGTTTGTGCAGATACAACGCCTTCTTGTAATAATTCTTCCCATGTATATTCTATCACTTTTTCTTGCCCGGTTAATTCAACTTGCAAAATTCGTTCTAAAATATTGAGCCCTACTACCTTTGCAGAGCCATTAGACGTCTGAATCGTTTCACCGATATCCGGTAATTGTTCCTTCACTGTTTCATACTCATCATTCTCATATTTCAAGCAGCACATCAAACGGCCGCATAGTCCTGAAATTTTTGTCGGATTTAACGACAGGTTTTGATCCTTTGCCATCTTAATAGACACTGGTTCAAAGTCTCCTAAGAATGTCGAACAGCAAAGCATTCGCCCGCAAGGACCAATACCGCCAAGCATTTTTGCCTCGTCTCTTACGCCAATCTGGCGAAGTTCAATTCTCGTTTTGAAGATTGATGCAAGATCCTTCACTAGCTCACGGAAATCAACTCTGCCATCTGCTGTGAAGTAGAAGATGACCTTGTTTCGGTCAAATGTAAATTCAACATCAACCAATTTCATTTCTAGCCCATGTTCACTTACCTTCTGAAGACATGTATCAAAGGCTGTCATCGCTGCTTCTTTGTTTTCCTCAACGATGAGCCGGTCTCGTTCGTCTGCTACACGAATGACTTTACGCAGAGGGAGAACCACATCGTGTTCATCTACTTTTTTGTTGGCGATGACCACTTGTCCGTACTCAACCCCTCTGACCGTTTCTACAATGACACAACTATCATTTTCTATATGAAATCCATTAGGATCGAAATAATAGATTTTGCCCGCTTTTTTAAAGCGAACACCAATTACGTTGTACAAGCTTATCCCTCCTGCAACATCAACACCAATTGCTCCATCAGCCCTTGGGCATTCACGTTGGATTGAAGTCTCTTTTTCGCTTCTAATACAGCAAGGATCTGGCTGGTCACCATCTGCTGTGTGGAATGCAGCGCATGCTGCTTCATTGTCTGGAATAAGTCTTGATAAATGACTTTATCTTCATTTCCTATTTGAATCGACAATACATCACGATATATAAATAAAAGCATATCCAGACCTGTTTCTTGAAGGTCTTTTTCTTTGAAAAAAGGCATCCATTGATCCTGTATATAAAAAAATGCATGTTCTTTTCGCTGGTGTAAGACTTCATACAATTTTATCACTTTCGCTCTAGACTCTGCAAACTGATCATTTCGACTTAATTCGAGTGCTTCTGCTAAATTATTGGTTAAATTCGACAAAAGCCTTGCGAGGTGCTGAGATACGCCTTCTTGTAAAAGCTGCTGCTCCAAGGATTGTGGCTGCAGCGGCTGAAAGCTGAGCATCTGACATCTTGAAATAATCGTATCCAGCATTTTATGAGATTGCTCAGTGATTAAAACCGCCATCGTTTCCCGATTAGGCTCCTCTAGGAACTTCAATAAACTGTTCGCGGCATTGACCGTCATTTTGTCCGCATGAAGAATAATATACATTTTCCGGTGAGATTCTACACCTGCTTTTGTAAATTCCTCTTGCAGTGCCTGCACTTGCGCCTTCTTAATTGATTGGCCATCGGGCTGCACAAGATGTAAATCGGGATGGTTTCCTGATGCAATCCTTTTGCAGTTTTGACAGGATTCACATGGTTTCACTCCTGATTCCAAACAAAAAAAGCTCTTAGCCAAAAGCATCGCTGCATCCAGTTTTCCGGTTCCTTTTTTTCCTTCAAATAAGTAGGCGTGCGCAAGTCGGTCTTTATCAATACTATTAAAAATCAGCCGCATGACGCGCGGCTGCAAATCATTCATGTCATCCCAGCTAATTGCCATGTTATCACTCTCTATGTGTAAAGGTTAATCAATAAACCTTTTATTTCTCCAATACGTTCAAGCAAATCAATAGATGGTTTCTCTTGATCCATCATTTCCTCGGTTAATTCAATCAGCTTTTCATCTAAGGCTTTGACCAAAGCAAGTGTACGTGTGTTTCCATAAATGTCAAAGCTCCTTGATGTTTCTATATTTAATCCATTATCGACTGTCTCTTTCACAAAGCGCTTCACCAGACCTTTAAACCTAGCCAAATCCTTTAGGTTTCGTGACTTTGCAAGCTTTTTTCCGAACACTTCGATATCACTCAGCATGACCGTCAGCTGTTCTAAGCGCAGTTTGCCGCTTTGCGTCTCCATCGAAGCTTTAAAGGAGGCAGATGTCTGGCTTCCTTTCATCGCTTGAAGTTCACGCTTTTCTAAACGCAGCCGCATATCTTGATTAATTTTCACAGCAACCCATCCTTAAAATTGATGAAATTGTTCAACTGGCAGAATAAAGACAGTAGCTCCGCCAACTTCAACCTCAACAGGGTATGGTACGTATGAATCTGCATTTCCGCCCATTGGGGAGACAGGCGCGATCATTTGATCACGTTTACGGCAATTTTCTTTTATAAGCTGTAATGCTTTATCCACCCGGACATCATCACAACCAATAATAAAAGTCGTATTCCCAGACTTTAAAAACCCACCAGTTGAAGCTAATTTTGTCACGCCGAAATGATGTTCAGTCAATATTTTCAACAACTTGCTGCTATCTTGGTCCTGTACAACGGCAACAATTAATTTCATTTGATTGGCCTCCTTTATTTTAGGCACAGATGACATGCCGATGTCTTCCTCTATATTATAACAACGATTGGGAATTAGGTCATATTTGATTTTACTTTAATGTGTCCTGAATCAATTGAAGGACTTCTTCATAGACAGCCTGCATCGGCTGAGACGCATCCACTACACGGAATCGTTCTGGCGATTGTGCAATAAGCAGTTCATAGCCTTCTCTGACAAGCTGGTGGAAATTCAGCGTCTCCATGTCTAATCGATTCTTTTCTCTTCCCTGGTTGGCATCAATTCGCTTTAGCCCTTCCTCAGGTGTAATAGAAAAATAAATGGTCATTTGCGGCATCGTGCCATTGATAGCAAAGTCGTTAATTGACTTTACTTCTTCAATCCCAAGCCCTCTCGCATAGCCTTGATAAGCAAGGGAGCTATCGACAAAACGATCACATAAAACCGTCTGCCCGCGCTGTAATGCCGGTTCTACCTTCTCAGCCAAATGCTGCCTTCTTGCGGCTGCATACAGCAAAGCTTCTGTTTTCGCATCCATTTTTGTGTTTTTTTCATTTAAAATGACTTCACGAATCTGCTCTGCAATGTCAATGCCGCCAGGCTCACGTGTCGCCATCACTACATATCCTTGGCGTTCCATTTCTTCATACACTTTTCGAATCACTGTCGTTTTTCCAGCACCCTCTGGCCCTTCAAACGTAATAAACATACCGCTCATAGTGTCTCCTCTTCTATATAAACATATAATTTTCTCTGATGAATCACCTGACTGGCTTGAACATGAACCTGATGTCCAAGCAAACGGCTTAAAGCCGCAATTTGATCGATTTCAATACGCTCTCCCTTAACGATCAAAGGAATACCCGGTGGATATGGAATAACCGATTCTGCACTAACCCGTCCTGCTGCATGTTCAAATGAGACGGCTTCTATATCCTGTCTATGCTCCTCGTTGTCATCAGCCAGCGCCTCTCTTTGCAAATGATCTTTTCCTTTGAGCAATGAATTGCTTTGATTAAGGGCCTGCTCTATCCGTTTAAAAGGTATATCCTTCTTCTGTTCTAAACCAAAGACAAGTAAAACCTGATGTTCGTCCGCAAGCTCTGGGTGAACCTCCACTGATTCAAGTACTCGTTTTAGTTCATAACCAGTCAGCCCTTTTGTTGATCGAATCACACATTTTAATGGATCGTTAGAAAGCAATTCAGACTCTACCACTTCAAGCTGAGGTATACGATTGAACTCATTTTTCAGCTCTGCCAGCTCTTTCATCATTCCATCCAAGATCTCTTTTTTCTTGATCTCCTCGACATAAGCTCTTGCCACATCTAATGAGGCCATAATTGGATAGGATGGAGAACTGCTTTGAAGCATCGTGAGGAATGTTTTCAAACGTTTTGCATCCATTCGCCCCCCCTGAAGATGAAGGTAGGATCCCATCGTCATGGCCGGAAGGGTTTTATGTGCTGATTGTACCACCACGTCAGCTCCATAGGAAAGAGCAGATGGAGGAAAAGCGCCGCCTAATACAAAATGTGCACCATGTGCCTCATCAACTAAAACGATCATCCCTTCTTCGTGACACATGTCAATCAGCTTTGATAAATCAGCTGCATGTCCGTAGTAGTTCGGATAAGTCAAAACGATCGCTCGGCAATTAGGATGTTTGGATATGGCTTTTTTGACTGTTTCATTCGTCACATGTGTTGGAACATGCAGGTGTGGATCTACCTCAGCTTCTACCATAATAGGCGTGGCTCCTGCAAGCTCAATCCCATGATAAACAGACTTATGACAATTTCGCTGGACGAAAATCTCATCTCCCGCACGACAGGCTGCCATCACCATCGCTAAATTTCCGACAGTTGTCCCATTCACAAGGAAAAAGCTTTGATCTGATCCATATAGCTTTGCCAATAAATGTTCAGCCTCTTGAATCACACCAGTTGGATGATGGAGATCATCTAACCCTTCAAGCTCTGTTACATCCAGCTGAAGAATTGAGTCATAATAAGTCCGTGCCTCATCAAAAAAGACATCTCCATTGTGATGTCCTGGAACGTGGAAAGAATAAGGTTTCTTTTCCGCATGTTGTGCTAATGCTGTATATAAAGGTGTTTTCAAACAAATCGACCCTTTTCACTTTAACGATATCTTATGTCTATTATAACGTTCATACAAGGGAACCGAAAGATGGATTCTCATTCCTTTATTGGCTGGTGATTCGCCAGCTGCTGTTCTGCCTCATACATGCTGTTTTTCAATTGGGCTCGCTCTTGGCTTCCATGCTCCTTCACCTGTAACGTTTCCTGTAAGGTTTCAGCTAATTGGCGTTGAACCTTTTTCAACGTATCTATAGGTGCAAAAGCTGCCTCTTCAAGAAGCTCCCCCTGCTGCTTTGATACCTTTTCATATGTTTTTTGGATTCGATTCTCAAGAGCTGAATTGGCACGCTGTTGAATATGCGTTAATGCAATCGACATTTGGTTGATCCATAGAGGAATAGATGCAGAAACTGTTGATTGAATGTGATTGGCCAATGTATGATTCGTATGCTGGATAATTCGAATTTGGGCATTACATTGCAACGCAATTTGCCGGCTTAGCAGCAAATCATATTTCCGTTCTTTCAACCTCTCCATATATTCTTCTGCATTGACTTCCTGACTCATCAATTGCTCCTCTATAGTCCGATTACCAACCTGCTCCGGTTCTGATATGATCTGCTTCTCTAAAGTTGTCATTTTCGCTTCAACTGCTGCAACCTGCAGTGTCATCTCTTGGAAAAAAGTTTGATTTTCTTCAAATAAACGCTCTAATAACATATGATCCGAAATTAATCCGCCTTTTGCGTAACGAAGCCTTGCTGATAATCTCTCGATCTGTGATTTTGCATGTTGAAAACGCGAGATGATTTCCTGAGTAGAACGCTTCTCCCGCCGAAATAACGTCGAAAAAAAGCCCTGCTTCTTTGGCAATAAGTCGTCCGGTTCTACTACATGCAGCTGGTGCAAAAAGGCCTCAAGCACGTCTCCTATTTGATCGATATCTTTTTTCTCAACATATTTCATCATTTGTTGTGATTGTTCCAATAATCGTTCCTGAACACGTGTACCATAGAAAAGCAGCTTTTGCGGATTGTCAGGGATCTGCTCAGCACGCTGCAAGGCTTCTTGTTTCTCCTCATCAGATAAGGTATCAAACACCTGAAACTGAAGATCTGTAGTGGAAGCAGGTGATGTTGGGATGTGATCTTCTGGTTTCATTACGTTTGACTCCTTTCATTATTTCTTTATCATTTTATCTGCCACTTCAAGCTCAATATGAAGGGCTTCTATGTCTCTTCCTAATACTTGCTGCAAATCATTCGTCAATTGCTTTTGCAGCTCTGTCAGCGTCACTCGAGTTTGGCTTAGTGTCATTTCCAGCTCATGACTGCGATCAGGCTGATTATACAATAGTGCATATTTTTCAGTTAGTTCAACGACAGAATCCAAGCTTTCAAAATAAAAACGCTGTGCATCATAAAATCGGGTCGGCTCTTTTTTTGTAATCGTATAGATTCGTCGTGCAAGTCGGAGAATTTCATAATTATGTTTGATCGTCTGTACGTTCTTCACAGCAAATAAAGCCTTCTTTAAACGTACGAGCTTTTGTCCTGCTTCTTTTAAATGCTGTTTGATATATACATAATCACTACGAGAAAGTCCGTGTTTCTTTAAAAACAACTGGAAAGCAACCCATCTGCTCCCTGCAAACATCACGCCCCACCCCATCATCGCATACAGTATCGATAATCCAACATGATAATGGAAAACCCCAATACTGACGGTTAAAATCATAAGCGAAAAAAAAGTAGAGAGGATGGCCCATATAAATGTATAAAAGATTGATTTCATGTTCATCGACTCCTATGAATAATCAGGCTCTCTGTTTATCTTATTATTAATTACGGATGATGTCCAAACTAAGTTCCAAAAAACAGGCCCAATCCTTCATACCTCATAAAAAAAGACCATCTAATGGTCTATGAATACAAAGGCGGCGTATGAAGATTTTTTAGCTTTCTAACATAATCGGCATAGCTAGGATCCGAGGTCGATGTAGAAATTAACTTTCTCTCACATTCTCGGCACAAAAACTGATGATATAAATAAATTCCCTTTGTTTTTTTCTCTTCACAAATCAAACAAATCGCTTCTCGCTCTTTTTTGCTCATTGTGACACCTCCACTTATAGCTTCAGTATGCCCTAGCGCTTTCAATTGTATACAAAATTAAGAATGTTTTAGATGGTAGTTTAGTATATGTATCCATGTCAGATCGAGTGTTTGTTCCTTTTCTTAAAAAACAAAAAAGACCAGTTCCGA
>NZ_LRMO01000032.1:0-33682 GCF_019266135.1 Bacillus sp. F2HM | reverse complement strand
CTTCTTTTCAGCGTGATAGAAAACCTTTGAAGTCTAGGAAGTTCGAGCACTGGAGCGGAGCGAATTTGACATTCGTGAGCACCAGCGCGCAGGACTGACACCGAATGCGAGGGTTTGTCTACACGCTGAAAGGAATAATAGCTCGCTATTATTCCTTTTTACATGGTCAAAAGACAAGAATTGGCCGTATCTCACGTAATGCTTGTTTTTTGAACTGTGCATCATATAACATAGAACGTAAAGACAAACTGAGAATGAAACGCCTAGGGGGGTCAAATATGAATAAAGGTCAAAGGCATATTAAAATTAGAGAAATCATTGCAAGCCAAGAAATCGAAACACAAGATGAATTGGTCGATATTTTGAAAGCCGATGGATATAACATCACACAAGCGACCGTTTCTAGAGATATTAAAGAATTACATTTAGTGAAAGTTCCGACGAACAATGGAACATATAAATACAGTCTTCCTGCGGATCAGCGGTTTAATCCGCTGTCAAAGCTGAAGCGATCCCTAATGGATGCATTTATTAAAATGGATGCTGCCAGTCATTTAATTGTTCTTAAAACAATGCCGGGTAATGCTCAGGCGATTGGTGCTTTAATGGATAATTTAGATTGGGAAGAAATTATGGGAACGATTTGCGGGGATGATACCATTTTAATCATTTGCCGCACCCCAGATGATACAGAGACAGTTTCGAGCAAAATTTTAGAGCTTCTATAAAGAATCAGGTTTACTAAAAGAGGTGTCAAATGAGTGTTAGCAGAACTAACCATTAAAAACTTTGCAATCATTGAAGAGTTAACGGTTTCATTTGAAAAAGGACTCACGGTTCTAACGGGGGAAACAGGTGCCGGAAAATCCATCATGATTGACGCTGTCTCACTTCTCGTGGGAGGAAGAGGGTCCTCTGAATTTGTCCGCTACGGTGAAAAAAAGGCAGAGCTGGAAGGGCTTTTTCTTGTACCAGCCGATCACCCTGTATTTGCTCTATGCGAAGAGCAGGGAATTGACGCATCAGATGAAATGATGATCCTCCGCCGTGATATTAACAACAGCGGGAAAAGCATTTGCCGGATTAATGGAAAGCTTGTCACCATCTCACTTTTACGGGAAGTAGGACGGCTTTTGCTTGATATACATGGACAGCACGATAACCAGCTGCTCATGGAAGATGAAAATCATCTGCATTTGCTCGATCAATTTGGAGCAGAAGAAATTGCACCGGCTCTCTTGCAGTATCAAGAAGCATATGATCAATATATGAAGACGGCTCAAAAGCTCAGGCAGCTGTCTGAGAATGAGCAGGAAATGGTGCACCGCTTAGATTTACTGCAATTTCAGCTAGAGGAGATTGAGGCGGCACAATTAGAGCCGGGAGAAGATGAGAGGCTTCAGGAAGAGCGACATCAAATCAGCAACTACGAAAAAATCTATTCCTCACTCCAAAACGCGTATAACGCTTTGCGTAATGAGCAAGGAGGACTAGATTGGGTTGGTATGTCCTCAAGCGAGATTGAGCAAGTGTCTGAGATCAACGATGATTTGAAAAAGTTATCTGAACAAGTGTCGAACTCCTACTACTTATTAGAGGATTCAACCTTCCAAATGCGAAGCATGCTGGATCAATTAGAATTTGATCCGGCTCGTCTTGATTTTATTGAATCCAGGCTGAATGAAATGAAGCAGTTAAAACGAAAATACGGCACAACCGTTGAGGAAATTTTGGAGTATGCGGCGAAGATTGAAGAAGAAATAGATCAAATCCAAAATCGAGACAGCCATCTGCAGACGCTCAAAAATAAATTAGATGCGATGAGCCGTGATGCCCTGCTGGAAGCACTTAACGTTTCAGAGCTGCGTAAAAAATGGGCCAAAAAGCTAGCAAAGCAAATTCAAACAGAGCTCAAGGATTTGTATATGGAGAAGTCATCATTTGACACAGCTTTTTCTGTTCGATATGCGCCATTTGGCAGCACCGATTGTCCGCTATTAGACGGAAAACCTGTCCAGCTCGGGAAAAATGGAATCGACCAAGCACAATTTGTCATTTCTACAAATACAGGCGAACCGATGAAATCTTTATCGAAAGTAGCCTCAGGTGGAGAAATTTCACGTGTCATGCTCGCTGTGAAGAGTATTTTCTCAGCTAAACAAGACGTCACATCCATTATTTTCGATGAAGTTGATACAGGTGTCAGCGGCAGAGTGGCACAAGCCATTGCTGAGAAAATTTACAAAGTTGCGTCTGGATCACAAGTGCTCTGTATTACACACCTGCCTCAAGTAGCCGCAATGGCTGACACGCATCTCTTCATTTCGAAACGCTCGAAAGCGGGCAGAACACTGACGAGTGTCAAACCATTAAGTCATGAAGAAAAAGTGAGTGAAATTGGCCGGATGATTGCCGGTGTGGAAGTGACTGAGCTGACAAAACAGCATGCAAAAGAACTATTGCACCAAGCAAATGATGTCAAAACAACAGGGTAGCTGAATCATCAGCTGCCTTTTTTTATGTTGTGTAAAAGCCGGCGTATATACCCATAAAATCGTCTTTTTCTTTTATCAATTTATCCAATCATTTTCTAAAGCTGCCGGTTATAAATCCTCTCGAAGAAGGCAAAAGTAAAGATGTAGCCAAAACATGAGTGTTCTGGTGTGGGTAAGGAGCGAGGAGAGTGAAAAATGAATGCCCGAAAAGATGAGAAAAGCCATTGGTGTGATTCTCCTTGTTTCTTTAATAAGTACAGGGTTTATGAGCATAGTGAAGGAATATATCAGCATTCCAACAAATGTTGCTGTATTTGAAAAACAAAAGCACTCAATTGACACATCGATTGAAGCGTCAGCCAATGCTTCTTCACCAGCCTTTAGCCTTTCAGAGAAAAAGAATCAGCTGGATATTACAGGACAAAAGGCGGGAAAAGCCGAAATTGTTTATGATTTTAAAGGATTTCCTATTAAGAAAACAAAAGTTGACGTTCTCCCTGAATTAAAAGTCATTCCTGGAGGTCAATCCATTGGCGTCAAGCTCCACTCTGTAGGAGTTCTCGTTGTAGGTTTTCATCAAATCACAACAGCAGACGGCAAAAAATCACCAGGTGAAGCCGCAGGCATTCAATCAGGGGATATGATCATTGAAATCAATGGTCAAAAAATGGAGAAAATGAATGACCTCACCCCATTTATTCAGAAAGCAGGGAAAACGGGTGAAACGCTTCGTTTGCTCATAAAGAGAGATCATAAAACCTTTCAAACAACATTAACACCCGCAAAAGATGCAAGTGAAGGCATCTATCGAATTGGTCTTTACATTCGTGATTCTGCAGCAGGAATCGGCACGATGACCTTTTTTGAACCTTCATCTAAAAAATATGGTGCCCTTGGGCATGTGATTTCTGACATGGATACAAAAAAACCAATTGTTGTCGACAATGGTGAAATTGTTAGATCAACCGTGACATCGATTGAAAAAGGCACAGGAGGCAATCCTGGAGAAAAATTGGCGAGATTCTCTTCCGAAAGAAAAACAATAGGAGATATCTCCCGCAACAGCCCTTTTGGTATCTTTGGTACGTTAACCGAAAAGCTTGAAAATCATGTAGCAGATAAACCACTTCCAGTCGCTTTATCTAATGAAGTAAAAGAAGGCCCAGCAGAAATTTTAACCGTTGTGGATCATGATAAGGTGGAGAAGTTTGATATTAAAATTGTCAGCACAACACCGCAGAAATTCCCAGCAACTAAAGGAATGGTATTAAAGGTAACAGATGAACGGCTCTTAAGCAAAACGGGCGGAATCGTCCAAGGAATGAGCGGAAGCCCCATCATCCAAAATGGCAAAGTCATTGGAGCTGTCACACACGTATTCGTCAATGATCCGACTAGCGGGTACGGCGTACACATTGAATGGATGCTGTCAGAAGCAGGAATCGACCTTTATCAAAAAAACAAAAAAGCAAGCTGATTAGCAAACTGCCGCGAATCTTCCGGCAGTTTTTTTCTACCCTTTCTTTCTCTTCCATCATGTTATAAAATAAGGAAAAAGAGATTTTTCGACAAAATGGAAAAAAGCTTGTTGTCAAATTGCAATAATCGTCGATTCGTTAAGAAAAACGTAGAAAAAGCTAGATAATGCTCTATTATTCGGAAAATTAAAGTTTTTTAAAGGGGATAGCATGGTTTTGTCGAATTCAACACTCAGAAGAGAAATGCAAAAGACTAAAGGAATCGACATTGGGGAGGAAAGAACGTGGAGAAAATTAAAGTGTGTGTAGCTGATGACAATCGAGAGCTTGTTGGCCTTTTGACAGAGTACATTGAGGGACAGGAAGATATGGAAGTACTTGGCGTGGCGTATAATGGTCAGGAATGCCTGACATTATTTAAAGATAAAGAGCCCGACGTTCTCCTCTTCGACATTATTATGCCTCATTTAGACGGTCTTGCTGTACTAGAACGCCTCCGTGAAAACAATGAAATGACAAAACAGCCAAGTGTGATTATGCTAACGGCATTTGGACAAGAAGATGTCACGAAAAAAGCAGTTGATTTGGGCGCATCCTATTTCATTTTAAAGCCATTTGATATGGAAAACCTAGTAGGTCATATTCGTCAAGTCAGTGGAAACGGCACACAAGTTACCCATCGCTCTTCATCAATCCAAAACAGTGTTCTTCGTAACAAACCTGAACCGAAACGTAAAAACTTAGATGCGAGCATTACGACCATTATTCATGAGATTGGCGTGCCCGCTCATATTAAAGGCTATTTATACTTAAGAGAAGCGATTTCTATGGTGTACAATGACATTGAGCTTCTCGGAAGCATTACTAAAGTGTTGTACCCAGACATTGCAAAGAAATTTAACACGACTGCTAGCAGGGTAGAACGAGCGATTCGTCATGCCATTGAAGTCGCTTGGAGCAGAGGAAACATTGATTCCATTTCCTCACTCTTTGGTTATACTGTCAGCATGTCAAAAGCGAAACCAACCAATTCAGAATTTATTGCCATGGTAGCTGATCGTTTGCGATTAGAGCATAGAGCAAGCTAGTATCTTTTTCATGAAAAAACGTTTCTTCATTGAGACGTTTTTTTATTTTGAAACATATTGTCAAAAATTGGTTATGTTGATAAAATCATCTTAAAGTTTAAATTGGACAAACGGGCTGCTTTATTTTCAGAATAAAATGAAAATAAAGCATGAAAAAAATAAAAAAGACATAAAGTAGTGGTAATCAGCTGCGTCAATCGATCATGAAGTCTTCAAAATAGAAGAAGAAAACGCTCATTCGTAAGAAAAAGGATGAGAGGAAAAGGTCTCATGGATTTGGTAATTAAAGCAAACGAGATCGAAAGTTCTATTTCTATTGACCTGATTGGTTGGCGTTTTAAAGTCACTGGCTTCTTAGAGATTGTGCCATTTGAACTGAATATTCCCATTGTCGAATTTAATAATTTTCACATTCTTTTACTATGCTATAATAATGAAAAGAAGAGGGTGAGGTTATGGGAAAGCTGAAAATCCACTCTGCTGAGGTAGCGAACGAAATTAGCAAGTGGACGAGGGTCATTTCACAGAATGACTTAGAAAAATCTGCTGTCTATAAAGAGAAAATTCAGAATTTGCTAAAAAATACAGATGAAGACCGTGAAGTTCTCCTTTATTATCAGCTTGTTGACGGCAGACATGAAATGTTACTTGGAAATATTGAAAAAGCCAATCAAATTATGAAAAGTGTCGGAACGCTCGATGAGAAGGCAGATGACATTATTAATTTTTATTTTTACTTTTACAAAGGCCAATATGCTGCATATGTGAAAAAGTATGATGAAGCCATTAGCTTTTACAAAATTGCAGAACAGCGGCTAAAACGTGTGAATGAAGACCTGGAAGTAGGAACTTTTCACCATAAGGTTGCTTCGATCTATTACGAACTAAAACAAAATTTCATATCCATTAATCATATTAAAAAAGCCATCGATACATTCAAAGCGCATGAAGAGTACACAGCGCAGGCGATTGACAGCTTAATTTTACATGCAAGTAATTGTATTGATTTGTTCCAATTCGATGAAGCAGAGAAAAAGTATAAAGAAGCACTTGAGAAAAGTAAGCGCATTAACAATGAAGTGCTGATTGGGAAATGCTATCACAATTTAGCGGTTCTTTATTATGCAAAGCATGATTATGAAAAAAGCGCACATTATGCCAAAAAAGGGATGGGCATTCAAATTCACCGTGACAATAGCCATTATTACATCCAATCTTTATATGTTCTGGCGAATGCCTTGGTTCATCTAGGAGATCAAGAGGCGAGGGAATATATTAAAGAGGGTATTTTGTATAGTTGTGATATCCAAAATAATGAATATATAGTAAAATTTGAAATTTTGGATTTGATGTGCGAGAATAGTGGGGCAGCAGACGTATTCTCTGAAAAATTAGACTACATAGAAAAAAATAGATTATATGTGGAGCTTGAGGATTTGTCTGAACAAATATCGAAATACTTCAAGGAACGAAATGATTATCAAAATGCCATTCGTTTTCTTGAAAAGAAATTCGATGCACAAATACTTCAAAAGAAAGTGGAGGTTATCTTATGAAAAAGTTGTTGTTAGGTGTAACCGTTGTTACAGCAGTCGCAGTTGTTTCTTCCCTTTTTGCTCTTGACGCAGAGACGACAGAGCAAGCCATCAGAGCGATTACGTGATCGAATTTATCTGTCAACCTCTTCGTATGAATCAGAAGAGGTTTTTTTTATGCGCTCAAAACTGGAAAAACGAAAAAAGACACGTCATAATGTAAGGAAGCATCATATTTAGAGGTGACCTATGACGAAAATTTTTGCACACAGAGGCTTTAAAGGCATTTATCCTGAAAACACCATGATAGCCTTCGAGCATGCACTCCATTCCGGAGCTGACGGAATTGAGCTGGATGTTCAGCTGACGAAAGACGGCAGACTTGCTGTCATTCACGATGAGAAACTGAACAGAACAACGAATATGAAAGGTTTAGTGAAAGACCATACATATGAAGAATTAAAAGCAGGAGATGCGAGTCATTCTTTCTACGAAGAAACCGGTGCTGTATCCATTCCTCTTTTAGAGGAAGTATTAGAGCTAGTAGCGCAGCAATCATCACTCATCATCAATATTGAACTAAAAAACTCCATTTATCGATATCCGGGTATCGAAGAGAAAGTAAAAAAACAAATCGAGCATTTTCAAATAGAAGACCGTGTACTTGTTTCATCGTTTCATCACGGCAGTTTAGCTCTTTTTCACAAACTGATGCCGCATGTTGAACTTGCTGTTCTCACAATGGATGTGATTCATCAGCCGGAGATGTATATAAAAACAGTACCAGCAAGGGGCTACCATCCAAATATCAAGGGTGCCGGCGTGACCAAAGAGGTTGTGGCGGCTCTCCATGCATCTCAGCAAGTGATCAGGCCGTTTACAGTAAATAGTGAAAAGCAAATGAAAAACATGTTTTCCTTAGGTGTCGATGGCATTTTTACTGATTTTCCTGACCGAGCCGTGAAAATAAGAGAAGAAATGAAATAAAGACCTGCTCTAAATCAGCGGGTCTTTTTTCACGTTTTATCTCTGCTTAAAGCGAGCAGTCACTTTATTTCGTTTACGGTCTCTATATAAAATAAAGCCAGCCACTACATAAAGACCTCCCCCTAAAAATAATAACCCTGCAATTCCTTGCAGCCATAAATATGGAAATGGTGCAATGATGATGCCGAAAACAGTGTCACGCAGCAGCTTAATCCCAAGTGCTGCAAGCGCGCCAGGTATTAAAATAATCACTAGTGCAAGTATTCTCCCCATCAAATGTCCCCTTAAACGTCATTTACTTCCATTGTCTAATTCAAAAAATATTTTGTCAAGAAAGGAAAACGTGGTAATATAAGAGTTGTGCAATTTTTTGCAACGGAAAAATATGGTGTGCAAATTTTTTCATATAAAGGGGTAACGGGATGCAGAGAGTCTTGATTGTCGGTGCAGGACAAGGTGGATCAGCATTGCTGGAAACATTGCTGAAAACAAATACGATTCAAATCATTGCGATCGCCGACCTTGATCATGAGGCACCGGGGATGGTAGAAGCGAAAAAGAATGGAATTGATACGACAACGGATTGGAAAGAATACATAAAAGATGACATTGATATCATCATTGAAACAACAGGCAGTTCAGCAGTGCTGAAAGAACTGATTGAAAAAAAGCCAGAGCACGCAGTCATTGTGCCAAGTTCAATGGCTTACGTTATATCAGAATTAATGTCAGAAAAACAGCAGCTGATCCAAATATTAAAGGAACAAACCTATAAGCATGACCGCATTTTTAATGCAACGAACGACGGGATGATTTTTATAAACATGGATGAAGAAGTTGTCCTGTTTAATCGATCAGCGGCCAAAATGGTTGGATGTTCGCAAAAAGATGCG
Source organism: Bacillus sp. F2HM (assembly GCF_019266135.1). Taxonomy (NCBI): domain Bacteria; kingdom Bacillati; phylum Bacillota; class Bacilli; order Caryophanales; family Bacillaceae; genus Bacillus; species Bacillus sp. F2HM. The sequence continues at coordinate 25,206 of NZ_LRMO01000032.1, read as the reverse complement.
ATTGGCCGTCATATACGAGAAGTGATCCCAAATACAAAGCTTCCCGACATTTTAAGATCGAGAGAGCCAGAATTTAATCAAAAACAATTTCTGAATCAGCAAATACAAATTGTGACAACGCGTTTGCCAATTATTGATGACGCGGGGAGAATGCTAGGTGCTTTATCCATCTTTAAAGATATTACAGATGCCGTTGAGCTTGCGGAGGAAGTGACCAATCTTAAAGAAGTACGAACGATGCTGGAGGCGATCATTCAATCGTCGGATGAAGCCATATCAGTTGTTGATGAGCAGGGAAAAGGGATCTTAATCAACCGGGCATATACGAAAATGACTGGATTAACAGATAAAGAAGTTGTGGGGAAACCAGCAGGTGCAGATATTTCTGAAGGAGAAAGCATGCATTTGAAGGTACTTGAAACAAGGAGACCCGTTCGAGGCGTCAGAATGAAAGTCGGACCGAATAAAAAAGATGTGATTGTCAACGTAGCGCCAGTCATCGTTGATGGCATTTTAAAAGGCAGTGTCGGGGTCATTCATGACGTTTCAGAAATTCAATCACTCACGAATGAATTAAATAAAGCAAGGCAGCTCATCCGGACACTTGAAGCAAAGTACACTTTTGAAGACATCATTGGAGAAAGTGAGCAAATGCTTGTGGCGCTTGAGCAGGCAAAGCTAGGCGCGAAAACGCCAGCCACGATTTTACTCCGGGGAGAATCAGGTACTGGAAAAGAGCTGTTTGCGCACGCCATTCACAATGAAAGTGACCGGAAATATAATCGCTTTGTACGGGTCAACTGTGCGGCATTATCTGAGACCCTTTTAGAGTCAGAGCTTTTTGGCTATGAAGAAGGAGCGTTCTCTGGTGCAAGGCGGGGCGGGAAAAAAGGGCTGTTTGAAGAGGCGAATCAAGGCAGCATTTTTTTAGATGAAATTGGCGAAATGACGCCAAGTACACAGGCGAAGCTGCTTCGTGTGATGCAGGAGAAAGAAATAGTAAGAGTAGGCGGAACAAAGGCTATACCGGTCGATGTTCGTGTGATCACGGCGACAAATGTCAATATTGAAAAAGCGATGGCGGAAGGAAAGTTCAGAGAAGATTTATATTATCGAATGAACAGATACCCGATCTCCATCCCGCCGCTAAGACAGCGCCTTGAGGATATTGACTCGTTAAGTAAACGTCTCATCCAAAAGATCAATTTAGACTATGGACGGAACGTGAGCGGGTTAACGGAACAGGCACTTAATAGACTGCGATCATACAAGTGGCCAGGAAACGTAAGAGAGCTTGAAAATGTACTTGGACGAGCCATGATCTTTTTGAACCCGCAAGAAGAATGGATTGATGAAGACCATATTTCTTTCATGGAGTCAGAAGATCAGGAAGAAAAAGAGCAACAGGAACTGACTGTCAGTCAATTTGAGGGAGAGACACTTTCGGATGCTGTTGAGGCATTTGAAGCGCAGCTGATTAAACAAACCCTTGAAAAGCATCAATTTAATCGCACGAAAACAGCGAAAACGTTAGGGATCAGCATTCGGAACCTTTACTATAAAATGGACAAATATCAACTTGCAAAAGATAGCATGCAATAAAATGCATGTAACCTGCAAAAGATTGCACGAATGTCATGCGAATTGCCTCATATTCACTGCATTTCAAACTGGCACGGAACTTGCATATAAAACATGAACCGAGCACAAGGAAAGGTGGGCATATATGAAGCTTGACGATCTGATTATGAAAGCCGCCCAGCTGCAGAATAAAACGGCGGCTGTGGCTCATGCAGAAGATGAAGAAGTGCTTCATGCCATCAAGATGGCAATTAAGCGAAAGGTCGCTCGCTTTCTCCTGGTTGGGAACAAACGCAACCTGAAGGAGCTAGTGAAGCAGCATGAAATCAATGAGGACTGGATAGATATTATTCATTCAGATTCTCCCGAAGAATCTGCCAAAATTGCCGTTCAGGCAGTGAGCGAGAAGCATGCAGATATTTTGATGAAGGGGCATGTCCCGACAGCCGTTCTTTTAAAAGCGGTATTGAATAAAGAATATGGGCTCAGGACGGCAAGTGTCCTATCACATGTCGCGGCATTTGAAGTACCGGGCTTTGACCGCTTTATTTATGTCACGGATTCTGCGATGAACATCGCGCCCGATTTAAATATGCTGAAAGAGATTACGATCAACTCTGTTCAAGTAGCACAAGCTGTCGGAAACGACATGCCAAAGGTTGCAGTGCTCTCTGCGGTGGAGGTCGTGAATCCGGCAATGGATTCAACTTTGACTGCGGCAAGTCTTGCGCAAATGAATCGGCGGGGGCAAATTTCTGGCTGCCTGATTGATGGGCCTCTTGCTTTAGACAATGCCATTTCTCAAACGGCAGCTTCTCATAAAAATATTACGAGTGATGTAGCCGGCCATGCAGATATTTTGCTTGTGCCAACAATTGAGGCAGGGAACATTCTTTATAAATCTCTCATCTACTTTGCACATGCAAAGGTGGGAGCTGTGGTGGCAGGAGCGAAGGCGCCGATTGCTTTAACAAGCCGGTCTGATTCAGCCGAAAGTAAGCTTTATTCAATTGCGCTTGCCATCTGTACATCAAATTAAGCGGAAGTAATAGGAGGAATAACACAATGGAACTTTTTAAATATATGGAACGATACGATTATGAACAGCTTGTATTTTGTCAGGATGAGCAGTCTGGCTTAAAAGCGATTATTGCGATTCATGATACAACACTTGGGCCGGCACTAGGCGGAACGAGAATGTGGACGTATGAAAACGAAGAAGCAGCCATTGAGGATGCACTGCGTCTAGCAAGAGGAATGACTTATAAAAACGCGGCAGCAGGACTTAATCTTGGCGGCGGAAAAACGGTCATCATCGGCGATCCGAGAAAAGACAAAAATGAAGAAATGTTCCGTGCATTTGGACGTTACATTCAAGGGCTGAATGGCCGCTATATTACGGCAGAAGATGTCGGTACAACGGTAGAAGACATGGATCTCATTCATGAAGAAACAGATTTTGTCACAGGGATTTCTCCTGCATTTGGTTCATCCGGAAATCCGTCTCCAGTCACTGCTTACGGTGTATACAAAGGGATGAAAGCCGCTGCCAAAGCAGCATTTGGGACCGATTCATTAGAAGGAAAAACAATTGCCGTCCAAGGTGTTGGAAATGTCGCTTACAACCTGTGTAAACATCTGCATGAAGAAGGCGCGCAGCTCATTGTCACAGATATCAACAAAGACTCTGTCAAGCGAGCTGTTGAAGACTTCGGCGCAAAAGCAGTCGACCCTGACGATATTTACGATCAAGCATGTGATATTTATGCACCGTGCGCACTTGGTGCAACCATTAACGATGTGACCATTCCTAAGTTAAAAGCAAAGGTGATTGCCGGTGCAGCAAATAACCAGCTAAGAGAAACGCATCACGGTGACCTTATCCATGAAATGGGGATTGTATATGCTCCTGATTATGTGATCAATGCAGGCGGTGTGATTAACGTTGCTGATGAGCTTTATGGCTATAATGCAGATCGTGCGATGAAAAAAGTCGAAGGCATTTATCAAAATATTGAACGTGTGATTGAAATTTCAAACCGTGATGCCATTCCTACTTATAAAGCGGCAGACCGATTGGCTGAAGAGAGAATTGAAAGAATGCGCAAATCAAGAAGTCAATTCTTGCAAAATGGTCAACATATTTTAAGCCGTCGCTAATTTGAAGAATGAGTTGAAACGGAGGTTTTGTTTTTGCTGACAAAAGAATGGCGTATTCTCACGATTAATCCTGGCTCTACTTCAACAAAAATTGGTGTGTTTCATAATGAACGTTCTATTTTTGAAACGACACTAAGACATACAGATGAGGAATTAAAGCAGTTTCCTCATATCATTGATCAATTTTCATTCCGTAAAGAAACCATTTTGAAAACACTGCATGAACAGGGGATGAATATCTCAAAGTTTGATGCAGTTTGCGCGCGGGGCGGTCTCCTTCGTCCGATTGAAGGAGGCACATATGAAGTCAATGAGCAAATGGTGGAAGACCTAAAAGAAGGATATGCCGGCCAGCACGCATCCAATCTCGGCGGAATCATCGCGAGAGAAATTGCACTTGGCCTGAATATCCCAGCTTTTATTGTCGATCCAGTTGTAGTGGATGAACTAAAACCAATTGCTCGTATTTCAGGGCTGCCAACGATTGAAAGAAAAAGCATCTTTCATGCATTAAATCAAAAAGCAGTCGCAAGAAAAACAGCGGCTTCTTTTGGAAAAAGTTACGAAGATTTGAACATGATTATTACTCATATGGGCGGCGGTATCACTATTGGTGTTCATGAAAAAGGAAAAGTCATCGATGTCAATAACGGTCTGCATGGCGAAGGTCCTTTCAGCCCTGAGCGCGCGGGAACCCTGCCGACAGGTGATCTTGTGAATCTTTGTTTTTCGGGTGAGTATACCCAAGAGGAAATGCTCAAACGCATTATTGGTGAAGGCGGGCTTGCGGGCTATCTTGGCACGACAGACGCTGTGAAAGTGGAACGCATGATTGAAGCGGGTGATGAGCGGGCAGCGCTTATTTATGAAGCAATGTGCTATCAGATTGCCAAGGAAATTGGAGCGGCTAGCGCTGTCTTAAAAGGAGCAGTTGACGTCATTGTATTAACAGGCGGACTTGCGTACAGCAAACAAATTACGTCAAGTATTCGCGGCTATATTGACTGGATTTCTGATGTTGTCGTGTTTCCAGGTGAAAATGAGCTGCAATCGTTGGCAGAAGGTGCGCTTCGTATTTTAAAAGAAGAAGAATCACCGAAAGAATACCCAAATGATCAACAGAAAAAGAAAGGAGTGACAAGTCATGGCAACTGAATATGACCTCGTCATTCTTGGTGGAGGCACAGGCGGCTATGTAGCGGCCATCCGTGCCTCACAGCTTGGATTGAAAACAGCAGTTGTAGAAAAAGAAAAGCTCGGCGGAACATGTCTTCATAAAGGCTGCATCCCGTCTAAAGCGCTGCTCAGAAGTGCAGAAGTTTATCAAACCGTCAAACGCGCAGCTGATTTTGGTGTTGAGGCAGACGGCATTGCCTTGCAATTTGCCAATGTGCAAAAAAGAAAAACAGAGATTGTCGAAAAACTAGCAGGCGGCGTCAAACATTTAATGAAACAAGGAAAAATTGATGTATATGAAGGGATCGGCCGTATTCTTGGTCCATCTATCTTTTCGCCAATGCCAGGAACGATCTCCGTAGAAATGGCAAATGGAGAGGAAAATGAAATGCTCATTCCAAAGCAGGTTATCATCGCGACAGGATCAAGACCGCGTGTGCTGCCAGGGCTTGAAGCAGATGGAACACACATCCTCACTTCAGATGATGCACTTGAACTGCCAGAGCTTCCGCAGTCAATGCTGATTGTCGGAGGCGGAGTGATCGGAATCGAGTGGGCTTCCATGCTCAATGATTTTGGTGTGAACGTCACTGTGCTTGAGTTTGCAGACCGCATTTTGCCAACAGAGGATCATGACATTTCTAAAGAAATGGAAAAGCTATTATCTAAAAAAGGCATCACTTTTGTGACTAATGCGAAGGTACTGCCAGATAGCGTAGAAAAGCAGGAAAATCTCGTGACAATTCAAGCGGAAAAGGATGGAGACATTCAGACGTTTGAAGCGGAAAAACTCCTTCTTTCAGTCGGCAGAGTACCTAATATCGAAGGCATAGGTCTTGAAAACACGGACATCCAAACCGAAAAACAAGGCATTGTCGTGAATGAACATTATCAAACGAAAGAATCGCATATTTACGCAATAGGAGATGTCATTGGCGGGCTTCAGCTGGCACATGTCGCTTCTCACGAAGGTATGATTGCTGTAGAACATATGGCTGGGAAAGATCCAAAGCCGCTCGATGAAACGCTCGTATCTAAATGTGTTTACTCTCACCCAGAAACCGCTAGTGTTGGACTCACTGAACAGGCGGCAAAAGAGCAGGGCTTTGAAGTCAAAATAGGGAATTTTCCATTTATGGCGATTGGAAAAGCGCTTGTGTACGGGGAGTCTGATGGATTCGTCAAAATCATTGCCGATCAAAAGACAGATGATATTTTAGGAATTCATATGATTGGTCCTCATGTAACAGATATGATATCTGAAGCTGGATTAGCCAAAGTACTTGATGCAACCCCGTGGGAAGTGGGGCAGACGATACACCCGCATCCGACCTTATCAGAGGCGATTGGCGAGGCAGCCCTTGCTGTTGACGGGAAGGCGATCCATTTTTAATCAAGGAGGGAAACATGATGAGTAACATGCGTCATCAGGAATTAGGATTATCAGATGAACAAGCAATTGATATATACAGAACAATGCTTCTAGCAAGAAAAATCGATGAACGGATGTGGCTTTTAAACCGTTCTGGGAAAATTCCATTCGTCATTTCTTGTCAAGGGCAGGAAGCGCAGCAAGTCGGCGCTGCATTTGCTCTTAATAGAGAAGAAGATTACGTCTTACCTTACTATCGTGATATGGGGGTTGTCCTTGCTTTTGGGATGACAGCAAAAGATTTAATGATGTCTGGTTTCGCAAAACAAGACGACCCAAACTCAGGCGGAAGACAAATGCCAGGGCATTTTGGGCAAAGAGCAAATCGAATTGTGACTGGGTCGTCACCTGTCACAACGCAGGTTCCTCACGCGGTGGGAATTGCCCTTGCTGGACGATTAGAGCAGAAAAACTTTGTCAGCTTTGTCACGTTCGGTGAAGGATCATCAAACCAAGGTGATTTCCATGAAGGTGCTAACTTTGCTGCTGTGCATAAACTGCCTGTTATTTTCATGTGTGAAAACAATAAGTATGCGATTTCCGTGCCATATGATAAACAAGTAGCCTGTGAACGCATTTCAGATCGTGCGGTTGGATATGGGATGCCTGGCGTAACTGTTGATGGAAATGATCCGCTTGAAGTATATGCCGCTGTCAAAGAGGCGAGAGACCGTGCGGCTAGAGGCGAAGGCCCGACATTGATTGAAACAATCTCTTACCGTTTAACTGCGCATTCAAGTGATGACGATGATTCAAGCTATCGAGAAAAAGAAGAAGTGCTCGAAGCAAGAAAGAAAGATCCGCTCATCCAATATGAAACGTATTTAATCGAAGGAAAGGTCATGACTTCTGAAATGAAAGAAGAGATGACAAAAGAAATTATGCAAATCGTAAACGAAGCTACTGATGAAGCGGAAAACGCAGCTTATGCTGATGCAGAAAGCGCACTTCGTTACGTGTATGCGGAGTAAGGGGGAAGAAAAATGCCTGTTATGTCATATATAGACGCCATTACACTGGCGATGAAAGAAGAAATGGAGCGAGATCCGAAAGTGTTTGTGCTCGGAGAGGATGTCGGGAAAAAAGGCGGCGTATTTAAAGCGACAGCGGGTCTTTACGAGCAATTTGGAGAAGCGCGCGTCATGGATACACCTCTTGCAGAATCAGCCATTGCGGGTGTAGGTATTGGGGCAGCGATGTATGGAATGCGCCCAATTGCAGAAATGCAATTTGCGGATTTCATTATGCCTGCAATCAACCAAATCATTTCAGAGGCTGCAAAAATTAGATACCGTTCAAATAATGATTGGAGCTGTCCAATGGTCATCCGCGCACCTTACGGGGGTGGAGTACACGGGGCACTTTATCATTCACAATCGGTCGAAGCTATTTTTGCTAACCAGCCTGGTTTGAAGATTGTGATGCCTTCTACACCTTATGATGTCAAAGGTCTTTTAAAGGCTGCAGTGCGTGATCCAGATCCTGTATTGTTCTTTGAACATAAACGTGCATACCGCCTGATTAAAGGAGAAGTGCCTGAAGAGGATTACACTCTTCCGATTGGAAAAGCAGATGTGAAGCGTGAAGGCGATGATATCACGGTCATTACATATGGCCTTTGTGTCCATTTTGCGCTGCAAGCAGCAGACCGCCTTGCAAAAGACGGCATATCCGCTCATATTCTCGATTTGAGAACAGTGTATCCGCTTGATCAGGAAGCGATTATAGAAGCGGCTTCTAAAACAGGGAAAGTGCTTCTGTTAACGGAAGATACAAAAGAAGGCAGCATCATGAGTGAGGTTGCGGCAATCATTTCGGAGCATTGCTTATTTGATTTAGACGCACCAATCAAACGCCTGGCAGGACCAGATATTCCGGCAATGCCTTATGCGCCGACAATGGAGAAATTCTTCATGGTCAACCCGGATAAGGTAGAAGCTGAAATGAGAGAGCTAGCGGCGTTTTAAGAAAGAGGAGGGTTTCAAAGTGGCAATTGAACAAATGAAAATGCCTCAGCTGGGTGAAAGTGTAACAGAAGGAACCATTAGCAAATGGCTCGTTTCACCTGGCGATCATGTGAATAAATACGATCCGATTGCGGAAGTCATGACGGATAAAGTGAACGCAGAAGTCCCGTCATCTTTTACAGGAACGATTACAAAGCTATCGGCTGAGGAAGGCGAAACGCTGCAAGTAGGAGAAGTGTTCTGTGAAATAGATGTCGAAGGAAGCAAGCAGCAGAGTGTGAAAGAAGAAGCAGCACCTGAGCAAAGCGAAGTGCCTGAAGCAGATCAAACAAATGAGAATCAAAGTCAAAAGAAACGTTATTCTCCAGCCGTTCTTCGTTTAGCAGATGAGCATGGCATTGATTTAGCGGCTGTTCAAGGTACAGGAGCAGGCGGCCGAATCACTAGAAAAGATTTGCTGCAGCTCATTGAAAACGGCGGCGTCAAAGAGAAGACAGCACCTGTCAATGAACGAGCCGTTCAACCGGAGCCTGTGCAGCCATCTCAAGCAAAAGCGGCACCTGCCGTCCCTTCTATGCCTGGTGATGTTGAGCTGCCAGTCACGCCGATCCGCCAGGCAATCGCGGCCAATATGCTGAGAAGCAAACATGAAATTCCGCATGCATGGACGATGATGGAAGTTGATGTGACAAATCTTGTGACAAGAAGAAATCAGCTGAAAGATCAGTTTAAAGCAAAAGAAGGCTTTAATTTGACGTTCTTTGCGTTCTTTGTCAAAGCAGTGGCTCAGGCCTTAAAGGAATTCCCTGAAATGAACAGCATGTGGGCCGGAGATAAAATTGTGCAGAAGAAAGCAATCAATGTTTCGATTGCTGTCGCTACAGATGACGCTCTATTTGTTCCAGTCATTAAGGATGCGGATGAAAAGACCATTAAGGGCATTGCCAAAGAAATTCATGAGCTGGCGTCTAAGGTGAGACAAGGAACGCTCAAGCAAAGTGATATGGAAGGCGGTACCTTCACTGTCAACAACACGGGATCATTTGGTTCAGTACAATCAATGGGAATCATTAATTATCCGCAAGCGGCGATTTTACAAGTAGAATCGATCGTGAAGCGTCCAATGATCGTAAACGGAATGATTGCGGCAAGAGACATGGTCAATCTTTGTCTCTCATTAGATCACAGAGTACTAGATGGTCTTGTATGCGGCAGATTCCTTCAACGAATTAAACAAATCCTTGAAGGCATCGACGAGCAGACATCTGTTTATTAAAACAATATTTTTCCCCCTCCCGGCATGAGAGGGGGATTTCCACATCTAGGAGAAAGGAGCGATGATATGTCTGGACTAGATTTTTTTGCTTTTCTCACGATTGGTCTCATGTTTATCACAGCGATTGCGTTTGCTTTTCTGCGGTACATTTCTAAATCACGCAATCATCCCGAACGATTACTGCTTATCATATCGATCGTTTCAATCATTCAAATCGTGTACTGTCTACTGATTGTCGGCGGGTTTAAAGGAGCAGCCAATAGCTTTTTAGGAATATCACTTCTCGCCGGAACGCTTCTCGGATATGCACTTGAATATTTATACAGACGCTATATCAAAAAAACGCCCGAATCAAAATGATGTCGGGCGTTTTTTTATTCTGCTGGAACAATAAAGGTCAAATGGTGTTTTAACACTTCTAAAGAAGAGGGGGCCGTCATATAAACCTCACCATCTGTATCAGCATCCATTTCCTCTTTTGTGTGGATATGAATACTGGACGCTTGAATGAGAGACAGATCGCCGGTGAAATCCTCCAGCTCTTCCCGGTTCATTGAGAAGATTTCTTTTAAAGCAGAGAAACTCGTATTTCTGCAAATTAAGATTTCTGCTTTTCCATCATCTATGGCTGCATGAGGCAAATCAATTTTATTTGTACCGATAAAATGTCCATTCATGACAAGAACGATGACAGCTTCCTCTTCCCAGCTTTCCTCTTCTGTCTCAATGCGTACGTGAAAAGGATCTGTTTGCTGCAGGGTGCGCAGCGCACTTGTGAAGTAGCTGATTTTGCCAAGTACGGCTTTTTCCTTGTCATTAATATTGTTGGACGTGTCTGCGATCAGCCCAATTCCCCAAAAGTTTAACACGTATCGATCTTCTGCTTTGATTAAGTCGACCTTTTTCTCTTTGCCGTCTACAATCATTTGAGCGGCTTTTTGCATTTGTTGAGGAATACCTAGTGTTCTAGAAAAATCATTGCATGTCCCGCCTGGTAATATCGCTACAGCGGGCCTTTTTTCTAAACCGCCAATGCCGTTCATGCATTCATGCACGGTACCGTCTCCGCCTAATATGATGAGCAACTCCACCGTCTCATCAATTTGACGGCAGAAATCATAAGCATCATTTGGCTGCTTTGTTGGTTTTAAAATGAGTTCATCAATATGTAGAGAAAGAAGAGGCACTGTTTGACCGAGTGTTTTTTCCATGTTTTTTTGTCCAGCATTTCCATTATAAATGAGCATCGCTTTTTTGAATTGTGCCATCACGCAGTTCTCCCTTTCATCTCTTTATCATCACTTTTCCCCAATTTGACAGCCCATAAACGATGTTTGGAAAAAGAGGCCATGGATAAGACAACACATTTGCCCGCAGGCGTTTTCCTTGATATGATAGAGTTAAAATGGTTTTGGTACGCAAAAGGAGTGGACGGACATGAATATTGATTTTAATTTATTTATGAATGATATTGTGAAACAAGCGAGAGAAGAAATTAAGCAGGCAGGCTACACTGAGCTCACATCAGCTGAAGAAGTAGACGAAGCACTGACAAAAAAAGGAACGGCACTTGTTATGGTGAATTCAGTATGCGGCTGTGCAGGCGGTATTGCAAGACCAGCTGCCGGCTATTCTGTTCATTACGATAAGCGTCCAGATCAATTGCTGACAGTGTTTGCTGGACAGGACAAAGAGGCAACGGCAAGAGCCCGTGAATACTTTGAAGGCTTTCCGCCATCTTCACCATCTTTTGCCTTATTAAAAGATGGAAAAATCATTAAAATGGTCGAGCGTCATGAAATTGAAGGGCATGAGCCAATGGAAGTTGTGTCAAAACTACAAGCCGCTTTTGATGAGCATTGCGAAGAAATCTAACATATGACTTTTGAATGAATAAATATAAAGCAGTCCGGTCTTTAGATCGGTCTGCTTTTTGTTTTATAAGACAATAGAATCAAAATAATTTTAGCAAAATACTATTGCATCTTAAAAAGAAAGTGTTTAAAATACATTATAGTGAATAAATATTCAAAACAATACATGATTTTAAATACTGGGAGGCATTATCATATGAAAAAGTGGTTATTATTACTTATGACAGCTGGTCTTGCAGCTGCACTCGCAGCTTGCGGAACTTCTTCTAATAATTCAAACGCATCAGGAGATGACAAGACACTCGTGATGGCAACATCAGCAGATTATCCACCATTTGAATCAAAAGACGGAGATAAAATTGTCGGTTTTGATGTAGATCTTGCAACAGCACTAGCGAAAAAGAACGGCTACAAGCTAGAAATTCAAGATATGGACTTTGCTAGCCTTGTATCAGCCCTCAAAACAAACAAAGCTGATATTGTCCTTGCAGGAATGACACCTACAGAAAAACGTAAAAAGCAAGTCGATTTCTCTGATGTTTATTACAATGCTAAAAACTTGGTTGTATCAAAGAAATCTAGCGGTATTAAGGCAGAGAAAGATTTAAAAGACAAAACAGTCGGCGTTCAATTAGGTTCTATTCAACAGGATGAAGCAAATGGACTGCAAAAGAAATATAACCTAACAGTTGAAGACCGTAATAAAATTTCTGATATCATTCAAGAGATTAAAGCAGGCCGTTTTGATGCAGCAATTATTGAAGATAAAGTAGCTGCTGGTTACTTGAAAAAGGAAAAAAACTTCCAAGCATTTGGATTGAACAGCTCAAACGAAGGTTCAGCCATTGCATTCAAGAAAAACAGCGACTTAACAGCGAAATTTAATAAATCATTAAAAGAAATGAAAGATAATGGCGAACTTGATAAATTAATTAAAAAATGGTTTGCTGATGAAAAGTAAGTCAGGAAAAGGATCAGCGTCATTCCAGAAAATCAAGTAGAAAAGCGCTGAAAAGTTCAACTCATGTTGAACTTTTTTCCTGTTTTGTATGAAGGCAAAAAAAAGGAGAATGTCATGTTTGATTTTAAAGATGTAATACCTCAGATGCCCTTTATTCTAGAAGGACTTAAGGTCACGCTTTCTATAGTAGTGGTATCCCTTTTACTTGGATTTATCTTAGGAATTTTATTAACGCTTTGTAAAATTAGTGTGTTTAAACCGCTCATTTGGCTTGCAGATTTTTATACGTCAATTTTCCGAGGCACACCGCTTGTGCTTCAATTGCTCATTATTTATTTTGGTCTGCCTCAGCTTCTTGGGTTTCAAATCGACCAATACTGGGCTGCTGTAGCGGCCTTTTCACTCAACTCGGCGGCATACGTATCTGAAATTATTCGTGCGGGTATTAATGCCATTGATAAAGGTCAAAAAGAAGCAGCCGTTGCTTTAGGCATCCCTTATGCTAAAATGATGAAGGACTTATTGCTTCCGCAGGCGTTTAAAAATATTTCACCTGCACTTGTGAATGAGACGATTACACTGACAAAAGAATCAGCGATTGTAACAGTCATCGGACTGGGTGATGTCATGAGACGAGCCTATCAAGCAGGGGCCGTCACGTATAATTATCTTGAACCGCTTATTTTTGCGGGTCTTATCTATTATGTCATCGTGCTTGTTCTCACCTTTGTCGGCAAATCGGTGGAAAGGAAGTTAAAATCAAATGATTAAAATAGAGAAACTCACAAAATCTTTTGGTAAAAACGAAGTTTTAAAGGGGATCGACACCACCATTAAAGAAGGGGAAGTTGTTGCGGTTATTGGACCATCTGGTTCAGGAAAATCGACGTTCCTCCGCTGCATGAATTTACTTGAAAAGCCGACTTCTGGTGTCATTACAATTAAGGACACCAAAATCACCAATCCAAAAACGAATGCACTAAAAGTGCGTGAGAACATCGGAATGGTGTTTCAGCATTTCCATCTCTTCCCGCATAAAACCGTGCTGGAAAATATCACGTATGCGCCAATGAATGTGAAGAATCAATCGAAGGAAGACAGTATCAAGCAAGCTGAAGACCTGCTCAAAAAGGTAGGGCTTTTAGAGAAAAAAGATGATTTCCCTAACCGTTTGTCCGGCGGTCAAAAGCAGCGTGTGGCGATTGCGCGTGCGCTTGCGATGACACCAGACATTATGCTGTTTGACGAACCAACGTCTGCTCTAGATCCAGAAATGGTCAAGGAAGTATTAGAAGTCATGAAAGAGCTGGCTCAATCTGGAATGACACTCGTCATCGTCACACATGAAATGGGCTTTGCAAAAGAAGTGGCTGACCGCGTGATCTTTATGGATGATGGGAAAATTGTAGAGGATGCAAACCCTGTGCAATTTTTTGAATCACCGTCTTCACAGCGTGCGCAAGACTTCTTACAAAAAATATTATAAAGAAATAAGAGAAGGAGACTTAACATCTCCTTCTTTTTTTGATTATAATGGGGAAAGTAAAAAAAGTTCATCATTTCACAAAAGTGAATGGAAACAAGACAGAAAAGAGTGAATCACATCATGTTTAAAATCGGCTACCGAACGCTGAAAACAGCATTAGGAACAGCGATCGCTATTTATATTGCACAATTGCTTGGCTTGCAAAATTATTCAGCTGCCGGGATTATTACGATCCTGTGTATTCAGGTGACAAAGAAAAGATCCCTCTTAGCATCGGGAGCCCGCTTTGCAGCATGCAGTCTCGCTATTTTATTTTCTTATTTATTTTTCGATCTGATCGGGTATCATCCTTTTGTGATCGGTTTGATGCTGCTTGTCTTTATTCCAACAACGGTTCTGCTTCGAATTAAAGAAGGGATTGTCACAAGTTCAGTCATCATTCTCCATTTATACATGTCTGGCGGGATTACCCTGCATCTCATCTGGAATGAACTGCTGCTGATTACCATTGGTGTTGGGGTAGCGCTGATTATGAACCTCTATATGCCAAGTGTTGATAAAAAACTCAAACGCTACAGCGAACAAATTGAAGCCAACTTTGCTAAAATCTTTGAAGAAATCGAGCAATACTTAATGACAGGGAAACAAGACTGGACAGGAAAAGAAATACCAGAGACACATCAATTAATTAAAGAAGCAAAAGCTCTTGCATATCGTGATGTTGAAAACCATGTATTAAGACATGAAAACCTGTACTATCATTATTTCAACATGAGACAAAAGCAATTTGAAATCATTGAGCGTGTGCTGCCCAAAATTACGTCGATTTCCGTCACAACGGAGCATGGACAAATCATTGCAGAATACATTAGAGACTTACGCGAACATATTCACCCAGGGAACACAGCGCATAAGTTTTTAAGACGTCTCATTGATATGAAAGAAGAATTCGACGCACTTCCGCTCCCGCAAACAAGAGAAGAATTTGAGGCAAGAGCGGCACTCTTTCATTTCCTCGGTGAAATGGAACAATATTTAGTACTGAAAAGCTATTTTAAAGGGATGAAAGAATAGAGACGCATGAGTTCCTCCTTCATTGGTCAATCTAATGAAAAAGGAGGAGCCTATGCGTCTTTTATTTTATACCGTACTGACCATGTCCCTTTCACCTATCTGGCCGCTTGGACAAAACCCGCTGCCAGGTGACCCATTTGTCATTATTAATAAACAAACAAATGAACTTGCCTTTATTGATCAAGGGAAAATTCAAAAAGTATATCCTGCCTCTACAGGAAAAACAGCAGATTTAACGCCAGAAGGTGAATTTACCATTATGATCAAAGCGAAAGATCCCTATTATAGAAGAAAAAATATTGAAGGCGGTGCGAAGAATAATCCTCTTGGACGAAGATGGATTGGATTTGATGCACGAGGAACAGATGGCAGAACCTATGGAATTCATGGAACGAGTGATGAAACTTCGATTGGGAAATTTATCACGGCAGGCTGTGTGAGACTTCATAATCAAGATGTAGAGCTACTGTTTGATCAGCTTCCAATTGGAACAAAGGTATGGATTACAAAATCAAGTGCTTCCTTTGAAACGCTTGCCAAAGACAAACAGGCCATTCGTTGATATCCCGAATCACCTGCTTGTCTGCTCTTATTCAATCCTTATAAAAAGGCTGCTGCTCCTGCTAAAAGTGAAGAAACTAACAGCAGGCTAATCATAAGCAATACCATAAATTTCATGAATTTTTGAGACATATCGCACCCCTATAACCGAAGATTTTTGCGACAAGCGCAGTTGTCTTTATTTTATCTGGTTTTTTCATATGCGACAAGTGATCAGCAAAGGAAGTGAACGGATGACACAAATCGATCATATTGCCATTGCCGTCTTTTCTATTAAAGAAACATCTCAAACGCTTCATCAGCTATTTAATTGGCATTTTTCAGACATACAAGAGATTCCTGAGCAGGAGATAAAAGCGTCCTTCGCTTCACTAGATGATCTGCACATTGAATTAATTGAGCCGATCTCAGCCCGCAGTAAACTACATACCTTTTTAACAAAAAGAGGAGAGGGCCTTCATCATATTGCGTTAAAGTCAGATGACATTCAAACGGATCTTAGCCGTCTCGATCACCTTGGCGTGCAGCTTCTCCAAAAAACAGCACAGATGGGCGCCAGCGGAAAGCAGATTGCCTTTATTTCACCTAAAGAAACGTCAGGTGTGTTATTTGAATTGTGCGGGTCCTTGAAAGGAGAGAAATATTGCGATGAATGAATCGTTCAATGACTTGTCTGAATGGCGGAATAAAGCGTTAATGGGCGGCGGCGAAAAACGAGCAGCGGCTCACAGAAGCAAAGGAAAGCTGACGGTTCGAGAGCGGCTGCATGAACTTCTTGACGAGGGCAGCTTGATGGAAATTCAGTCATTTGCAACAGGCGGTCTGTCAGAGCATGTTGGTGACGGCGTCGTCATTGGAACGGGACTCATTCACGGTAAGCCTGTCTGTGTTTATGCACAAGATGCAACCGTATATGGGGGCTCATTAGGCGAAATGCATGCAAAAAAAATTGTCTCTTTAATGGATTTGGCAGCTAAAAATCAGATGCCGGTCATCGGTCTAAAAGACTCAGGTGGTGCGAGAATTCAAGAGGGTGTGGTATCATTAGAAGGATACGGACAGATTTTTAAACGGAATGTGCTGTACTCTGGTCGAATCCCGCAAATATCAGTTATTTTAGGTTCATGTGCTGGAGGAGCAGTTTATTCTCCTGCTTTGACTGATTTTGTCTTTATGACAGAGCAAACAGCTCATATGTTTTTAACTGGACCGAAAGTAATAGAAAAGGCAACAGGAGAAACGGTCTGTCCTGACCGTCTTGGCGGTGCAAGTGTTCAGCATCAGACGAGCGGGAATGTGCACTATACTGGGGAAGATGAGAAGGACGTGTTAAAAGCGGTTCGAACTCTTTTAACGTACATACAAACGAAACAGCAGGATGTCATGCACGCTGGGGCACGAAAGCATGATACCGCCGATCCAGGCAGAATTTTGCCAAAGGATCCCTCACGAACTTATGATGTCAAACAAGTGGTGACAGCGATAACCGATCCAGACTCATTCTTTGAAACGCAGCCTTGTTTCTCAAAAAATATTGTCACAGGTTTTGCCAGATTACAAGGAGCCTCCATTGGTGTTGTTGCCAATCAGCCAAAGGTGCTGGCAGGCAGCCTTGATCTTGACGCTGCCGATAAAGCGGCCAGGTTTATTCGATTTTGCGATGCGTTTCATATTCCGATCTTAACCCTTGTGGACGTTCCTGGTTTTTTACCAGGAGAAAAAGCCGAGCATGCGGGAATTATCCGCCATGGGGCAAAGCTTTTATATGCGTACGCTGAAGCAACTGTTCCAAAAATCACTGTGATTTTAAGAAAGGCGTTTGGCGGTGCATATGTCGCGATGAATAGCAAGGGCTTAGGAGCTGACTTTGTTTATGCATGGCCAGAAGCCGAAATTGATGTTATGGGGAAAACGTTCGCAGACGAAATCGTTCATCCTGCTTCGCGCAAGTCTGAAAACAAACCAAGTGTATGGAAAGCGGCTCAGGCAGGTCTGATAGATGATATTTTCATGCCGACTGAAACGAGAGAGCGATTGATCCGCTCATTTGATGTGCTTCGCAGTAAGGAAGAAGATAGACCGTTAAAAAAGCATGGCAACATGCCGCTATAAGAGGAGGAGCATCATCCATGATCAATGAAAAACGCTTACTAGACGAATTTTTAGAATTAGTTCAGGTTGATTCAGAAACAAAACACGAAGAGAAAATTGTTGAAGTATTAAAAGGAAAATTCTCGCAGCTTGGTCTAAAAGTGGTTGAAGACGATTCAAAAGCGGCAACAGGCCACGGTGCAGGCAATCTTGTCTGTACTTTAGAAGGGAATCAAGAGGCAGATACAATTTATTTCACTTCTCATATGGATACAGTTGTACCAGGGAATGGCGTAAAACCAGTCATTGAGGACGGCTATGTGAAAACAGATGGAACAACGATTCTTGGTGCTGATGATAAAACAGGACTTGCTGCTATGTTTGAGGCGATCCGCGTACTGAAAGAGAAAAATTTACCGCATGGAACAATTGAATTTGTGATCACAGCAGGCGAGGAATCAGGACTTGTTGGAGCAAAAGCGTTAGATCCGAATTTGATGACAGCGAAATACGGCTATGCCCTTGATTCAGATGGCAAGGTCGGTACGATTATTGTAGCTGCACCAACACAGGCAAAAGTACGCGCAACGATTTACGGAAAAACCGCTCACGCTGGTGTCGCGCCTGAAAAAGGTGTGTCTGCGATTACCATTGCATCAAAAGCAATTGCTAGCATGCCGCTTGGCCGGATTGATGAAGAAACAACGGCGAATATCGGCCGTTTTGAAGGCGGAACACAAACGAATATTGTGTGCGACCAAGTTGATATTTTGGCGGAAGCACGCTCTTTAGAACCAGCAAAAATGGAAGCTCAAGTAGCGAAGATGAAAGAAGCCTTTGAAAAAACCGCTAAAGAAATGGGCGGAAGTGCCGATGTACAAATTGACATCATGTATCCAGGCTTCAAATTCTCACACGGCGATCAAGTCGTAGAAGTGGCGAAAAAAGCGGCAGCAAAAATTGGCCGTCCTTCAGAACTGCAGACGAGCGGCGGAGGCAGTGATGCAAACGTCATTGCAGGCAACGGCGTCCCAACTGTCAACCTAGCTGTTGGATATGAAGATATTCATACGAAAAATGAGAAAATGCCGATTGAAGAATTAGTCAAAACAGCTGAAATGGTTCTCGCCATTATCGAAGAAACGACAAATCCATCGTAAAGGCAGGAGACTCTGTGAGCACGCAAAAGATTATTATTTTTCAGGTGGGGCAAGAGGAGTTTGGCATCAGTGTAGAGCATATTCGTTCGATTGAGAAGGTCCCTTACTTACAAGAAGTATCGAACCTTCCAAAAGAAATTAAAGGGCTGATGTCATTAAGAGGAGAGGTCATTCCTGTCAGTGACACAGGCGTGATGCTTCACGGAAAGCCTCTTGATGTGAACGAGCAGTCCAAGGTGCTGTTATTTGAAGTAAATGATCAAATGATTGGCTGTCTTGTCTCAGATGCAAAAGATATCATCGATATCGAGCAAAGCGAGATCAAGCCATTTCATATGAACACGAAGGCCTCTGAATATTTCTTCGGCGTTGTGGAGCGAGAAAACAAAATGATTTTACAAGTGGACCCAAATAAGTTCCTTGGGAAAATTGAGGACCTCGATCAATTGCCAGACCGGTTGAAAGAAGAATTGGCATAATGAAAAACCCCTTATCTTTAAATAAGGGGTTTATTTTTATTCAGCAGCTGGTTTGGCTTGTTCGTTAGCCGCAGCTTTCGTTTTTGATTTTTGGTACATGACATTTAAAATAATCGTTTGAATCGTGAGTAATAGTCCGCTTGTCATCCAGTATAAAGGAAGAGCAGCGGGTGCATTGATTGAAAGAAACAGCATCATGATTGGGAAAATCATGCCCATTACTTTCGCTTGCTTCAGCGCAGCTTCTGTCTGGGTGCCTGATTGCTTCGCATATTTTTGCGTGACATAAAATTGCAAGAAATACATAGCCCCTGCAAAGACCGCTACCAATAAATCGGTTTGTCCCAAGTTAAACCATAAGAACGTATGAGTTGCGATCTCAGGTGTTGAGCGGATCGCTGAATAAAAGCCAAGAACAATTGGAATTTGAATCAGCATAGGCAGACAGCCCATTGCCAGCGGGTTCACATTGTTCTCTTTATATACTTTCATCATTTCCATTTGCAGTTCTTTTTGTTTTTCAGGATCTTTCGTTTTCTTCAATTTGCTTTGTATTTGGTCAATCTGAGGTTTCACCAGTGCCATTTTTTCCTGCATGACTCTTTGCTTCTTAAATTGATTCGCAAAAAGCGGGAAAATCAGCAGGCGGACAATCAAGGTGACAAACATAATGGATAAACCATAATCATCATGGAAAAAGTTCGCAAGCCAAATGATCAGCTCAGAAAAAGGCTGAACAAAATAATGATGGAAAAACCCATCAGAGCTCGTATTCGTTTGCGCACTCGCTGCAAATGCAGGTGACGCAATCATCATCAAACATAAAGTCGTAAAAACAGTCAATAAACGTTTCAATTCGTTTCCTCCTCATGATTAAAAAATTTAATTAGTGAGAGGAAGCGAATGGTCTTCATCATCATTAGATGATCTTTTCATTCGAATGACTTTACTAATCCAAGTTGTAATGCGATCATATATGATAAACAGAAAGTCTGTTCGATTCAAGCAAGATGCGTCCAACTCTTCCAAACGATGTCCACCAAGGTGTTCGTTCATACGGCAGTCTTTTAGTAAAAACGCAATGCCGATGGCCGTCAGCGCTGGAAGAATAATCGTAAAGAATTCAACAAGGAAAAAGACTTCATTGAATGTATCAATAATCATGATTATCACATCCATTTCATTACTCACAGTGTACTATACACTATATGAAATGTCTATTGGAACAAACATGAAGTAACCATAGTCAATAAATGTAGGAGGCAGGCAAATGGTTGATTCTCAAAGAAAGGGTCGAATTATTTTTCATATTGATATGAATAGTTTTTATGCATCGGTCGAAATGGCATATGATCCTTCTTTACGAGGGAAACCTTTAGCCATCAGCGGAAATGCAAAAGAGCGTAAAGGGATTGTTGTGACGTGCAGCTACGAGGCAAGAGCACTAGGTGTGAAGCCCCCGATGCCTTTGTGGGAGGCGAAGCGGCTATGTCCGGGACTCATTGTCCGCACACCGAACTTTGACCGGTACCGCAGCTCCTCACAAGAGATGTTTACAATACTAAGAGAATACAGTGATTTAGTCGAACCTGTATCGATTGATGAGGGCTATATTGATTTAACGCATACGCCATATGCCGAGCATGCGGTAAAAACGGCTCATGATATTCAAACAAGGCTTGTAGAGGAACTGATGCTTCCTTCAAGTATCGGCATTGCACCGAATAAATTTTTAGCGAAAATGGCGTCTAATTGGAAAAAGCCAATGGGCATCACCATATTGCGTAAACGAGATGTTCCAAACATGCTCTGGCCGCTCCCTGCTGGTGACATGCACGGGGTTGGACAAAAAACGGCAGATAAATTGAAAAAGATCGGAATTCATACCATTGAAGACTTAGCGAAAGCGAATGAGTATACGCTAAAAGAATTGCTTGGCATTAATGGACCGAGATTAAAGCAAAAGGCGAATGGTGAACATGACGGTATCGTAGACCCAGAAAGAATATACGAATTTAAATCCGTCGGCAATTCATCCACTCTGCCTCATGATTCGGATGATTCAGATGAACTTGTCACGTTAATTGATAAGCTGTCACAATCTGTGAGTGCAAGGTTACGGAGAAAAGAAGTAATGGCGAACCGGCTGCTCATCATGATTCGGTATGCAAGCTGGAAAAATATCACGCGAAGTGTCATGCTCACAAATCCAACGGATCGAAAGGAAGAAATATTTGAAGCGGCAAAGCAGTTATTCCTGAAACATTGGAATGACCAGCCAGTGAGGCTCTTAGGTGTAACGGGGACAGACCTTGTCGAACGAAAAGCAGCCGTTAAACAGCTTGATTTATTTTCATATACAGAAGATGCAAAAGAAGAGCCCCTCCAAACCATTTTAGATGGACTGAAAGAAAAATATGGAAAACCATTGGTGCAAAGAGGGATCACCATTAAGGAAAAAGAGAGTAAAACAAGCGGGACAAGTTTCAATAAAGATTTTTTTCAGGACGAAAGAGGAAATGACTAGCCTGAAAACTTGATAAAAGAGGTGATGTTGTGGTAATTTCAAAGGGTACATCATTTCAGCAGTAATCAATATAGTGTGTTAGAAGGGACGTCAGAATTATGTCAAAACAACAAATCGGTGTGGTTGGACTAGCCGTTATGGGGAAAAACCTTGCCCTCAATATTGAAAGCCGCGGTTTCTCCGTATCCGTTTATAACAGATCTAGCAGCAAAACAGAAGAGTTTCTGCAAGAAGCAGAAGGAAAAAACGTTGTTGGCACATACAGCATCGAAGAATTTGTTCAGTCGCTTGAAACACCGCGTAAAATTCTTTTAATGGTAAAAGCTGGTGCAGCAACAGATGCAACCATTCAATCATTACTTCCTCACCTAGAGAAAGGTGACATTTTAATTGATGGTGGAAATACATATTACAAGGATACACAAAGACGTAATCAAGAGCTTGCAGAAAGTGGCATTCACTTTATTGGTACAGGTGTTTCCGGCGGTGAAGAAGGCGCGCTAAAAGGTCCTTCCATCATGCCAGGCGGTCAAAAAGAAGCACATGAGCTAGTGAAACCAATTTTAGAAGCGATCTCTGCGAAAGTAGATGGCGAGCCTTGTACAACGTATATCGGCCCAGATGGAGCAGGACATTATGTCAAAATGGTTCATAACGGTATCGAGTACGGAGATATGCAATTGATCTCTGAATCCTACTTTATCTTGAAGCATGTTGCTGGATTGTCAGCAGGGGAGCTTCATGAAGTATTCTCAGAGTGGAATAAAGGCGAGCTTGACAGCTATTTAATCGAAATTACAGCTGACATTTTCACAAAAGTGGATGAAGAAACAAACCAGCCGCTTGTGGATGTGATCTTAGATAAAGCTGGTCAAAAAGGAACTGGAAAATGGACAAGCAAAAGCTCACTTGATCTAGGTGTCCCGCTTCCAATCATTACTGAGTCTGTTTTTGCGCGCTACATTTCAGCAATGAAAGATGAGCGAGTGGAAGCAAGTCAATTGATCCAAGGTCCTGAGCCTGCGCAATCAGCTGAGAATAAACAAGAGCTGATCGAAGCGGTTAGAAAAGCCCTATTCATGAGTAAAATCTGTTCTTACGCACAAGGCTTTGCGCAAATGAAAGCAGCGTCTGATGAATATAACTGGGATTTAAAATACGGTGAAATTGCGATGATCTTCCGCGGCGGATGTATCATTCGTGCAGCCTTCTTACAACAAATTAAAGAAGCATATGACCGTAATCCTGAACTGAAAAACCTATTGCTTGATCCATACTTTAAGGATATTGCTCAAAACTATCAATCATCACTTCGTAAAGTCATTTCACTTGCAGTGGAACAAGGAGTTCCTGTTCCTTCATTCTCAAGTGCACTTGCTTACTTTGATAGCTATCGCACAGCTGTCCTTCCAGCGAATTTAATTCAAGCACAGCGTGACTATTTCGGTGCACATACGTATGAGCGCACAGATAAAGAAGGCGTATTCCATACTGAATGGATGAAATAAATAGAGAACGACTGAAAAACCTTACCTTTGGTAAGGTTTTTTTGTTTGCATCTTTTCGGCTAAAAATGTGAAAAAGAGGGATGCTATGTAAAAAAGACAAGGAAGTAGGGATAGAGGTGGGCATCTTATATGCACTTCTCCCAGCGATATTTTGGGGAAGTATTGTTCTCATCAGTGTCAAATTAGGCGGGAATGCGTATCAGCAAACCCTCGGCATTACGCTCGGCGCGTTTTTATTTTCGATTGTAGCTTTTTTCATCAAAATGCCAGAGCTGACACCGCTTATATTTGCGGTTTCCGTCATTTCAGGAATCTTTTGGAGTATTGGACAAATGAATCAGCTTTCAAGTGTCGCTTTTCTCGGCGTGTCTAAAGCGGTTCCTTTATCAACGGGCATGCAGCTTGTGAGCACAACGCTATTTGGCGTCATGGTCTTCAAAGAATGGCAGACGATGACGGTCATACTCATTGGTTCTTGCGCCATTTTACTAATCATTGCAGGTGTTGTCATGACATCGCTCGGTCAAAAAAAGAATGGCGGTGAGGATGGCAGAGGCAATTTTAAAAAAGGGATCATTATTCTTCTCATCTCAACCGTTGGCTACGTCGGATATGTCGTCATTTTAAGATGGTTTGATATTGATGGCTGGTCTGCACTCGTCCCGCAATCTGTCGGCATGCTGCTTTCATCCTTAGCGATTAGTTTAAAGCAGGATCCATTTAGTAAATATACGTTTAGAAATATCATTGCCGGTCTTGTTTGGTCAACAGGAAATCTTGGGCTGCTTTTGGCCATTCCATTAATTGGCGTAGCCGTAAGCTTTTCGATGTCACAAACAGGGATTGTTATCTCAACGCTAGGCGGCATTTACTTATTAAAAGAGAAAGCATCGAGAACAAGCTTTGTCATTGCAGGCTGCTTGATGATTATTGCAGGCGGTGTGCTGCTAGGCTTTACAAAATAGGAGGTTACACGAATGTATCCAGATTTAGAAGGAAAAACAGTTGTAATTACAGGCGCAGGTACAGGAATTGGCCAAGCGATGGCACGCCGATTTGGACAAGAAAAAGCCAATGTGGTGATCAATTACTTCTCCGATAAAGAAAATCCGGATGACACCATTGCAGAAATTCAAAAACATGGCGGACAGGCTGTGAAAATCAAGGGAGATGTATCAAAGGAAGAGGATATGCAGGCGATGATTAATAAAGCTGTTGATACATTCGGCAGTCTTGATGTGATGATCAATAACGCAGGCATTGAAAATGAAGTGCCTTCCACCGAAATGACACTGGATAATTGGAACAAAGTGATGTCTACCAATTTAACAGGTATGTTTCTAGGATGCCGTGATGCACTGAGGTATATGACAGATCATGGGATAGAAGGCTCGATCATTAATATGTCGTCGGTTCATCAGCAAATTCCTTGGCCTCATTTTGTGCATTATGCAGCTAGTAAAGGAGGCGCCAAGCTTTTGACAGAAACATTGGCGCTTGAATATGCCCCTAAAAAAATCCGTGTAAACAGTATTGCACCAGGCGCCATTGATACCCCGATTAATGCGGAAAAATTCGATGATCCAGAATTGAAAAAAGGCGTGATTGAGCTGATTCCAATCGGCTATATTGGAAAGCCGGAAGAAGTGGCAGCATGCGCTGTCTGGCTGGCATCGAAAGAAGCAAGCTATGTTACCGGCTTGACGTTATATGTAGACGGGGGCATGACAAAGTATCCAGGTTTTCAGGCAGGAAAAGGATAAGACAATGAAGACAAAGAGCGTGATCGCTCTTTCAGCGTGTATACAAACCCTCGCATTCGGTGTCAGGTCTTCGCTCCGGTGCTCACGAATGTCAAATTCGCTCCGCTCCAGTGCTCGTCCTTCCTAGACT
>NZ_LRMO01000031.1:0-28272 GCF_019266135.1 Bacillus sp. F2HM | reverse complement strand
CTCATCCTTCCTAGACTTCGAAGGTTTTCTATCACGCTGAAAAGAAGACAAAGGGCTAAAATAAACCCTTTGTTTTTTTCATGGAATCAAAAAGCCCAATGGTTGAACAAAATGAACAAAAAGCATTTATCGACCGAAAAAGAATTAAAATTCATAATATTTACTTCAATTCACACCTCAGATATGATGACAAAAAGGGTTGGAAATGGGATACCAACACATTAATGAAAGCGTATACAACATAAGGGGTGAACAATATGTTAGCAATCTTAGGATTTCTTATGATGATTGTATTTATGGTTTTGATTATGACGAAACGTATGTCTGTTTTAACGGCATTGGTGTTAACACCAATTGCATTTGCTCTTATTGCAGGTTTTCATTTTACTGAAATTTCAGACATGATTGTCAAAGGCGTGCAACAAGTCGCACCAACAGCGGTCATGATCATGTTTGCGATTTTGTACTTTGGCATTATGATTGATGCGGGTTTATTTGACCCAATGGTGGCGAAAATTTTAAAAATCGTTAAAGGCGATCCATTAAAAATCGTGGTCGGAACAGCTGTCCTGACGATGCTTGTTGCACTTGATGGTGACGGAACGACAACGTATATGATTACAACAACAGCGATGCTTCCACTATTTACGCTGCTTGGCATCCGTCCAATTATTTTAGCGGGTATTGCCGGGGTTGGCATGGGAATTATGAATACAATTCCATGGGGAGGAGCTACACCTAGAGCGGCGAGTGCACTTGGCGTTGATCCTTCACTTTTATTTGGACCGATGATTCCAGTCATTGGTGCAGGGGTTCTCAGTATGATTATTGTTGCTTATTTTCTTGGAAAAGCCGAAAGAAAACGCCTTGGTGTGATTGAACTTGAACAGCCGATTCATGCAAATGAAATGGCAGCGGCACTGCAAGATGACATCAAACGGCCGAAGCTTTGGTGGTTTAACCTGGCGCTGACTTTGTTATTGGTGCTGCTGCTTGTATCAGGTAAAGTCAGCTTAACTGTTCTATTTGTTCTTGCTTTCTGTGTGGCGATCATCGTGAACTATCCGAACTTGGATCAGCAGCGTGAGCGAATTGCCGCTCACTCAACAAACGTTTTAGCCATTGCTTCGATGATTTTTGCGGCAGGTGTTTTTACAGGTATTCTAACTGGAACGAAAATGGTCGATGAAATGGCGATTTCGATTGTATCTGCAATTCCAGAGCAGCTTGGCGGCTTTATTCCAGTCATTGTCGCATTAACAAGCGGGATCTTTACTTTCTTTATGCCGAATGATGCATACTTTTATGGCGTACTGCCGATCCTATCAGAAACAGCGGCAGCATACGGTGTCGATAAAATTGAGATTGCCAGAGCCTCTATTATTGGTCAGCCGATTCATATGTTAAGTCCACTTGTTCCATCAACTCATTTACTTGTTGGACTTGTTGGCGTATCACTGGATCAGCATCAGAAATTTGGGATGAAATGGGCTGTGCTGGCAGTCGTCGCTATGACCGTCATGGCGGTTCTCATTGGGGCCATTTCCATCTGGTAAATAAAAAAGTGTCTGCTGCGGGCAGGCACTTTTTTTAGGTCATATTGCCGGGCAGGCTCCATTCATTTGCCCTAGACAAAGACATGCCTGTTCCTCCAAAAGATTTATTTTTGAAAAATACTGACACTTTTTCTGTTTTTTTCTTTATAATGCAAATCAACGAAGGGAGAGGATAGCATGTCCAAACGAAAAGGCACGATTCTTTTTGCTGCTGCATGCCTCTTGGCAGGCAGTTTGTCGATGGTGAGCCCAGCTTCAGCTCATGCAGAAACCCCTTATTATGGAAAGAGTTATGAACAACCAGCTTCAGTGAAAAAGCTATACCCTAAGCCTGACGAGACGTTTGATACCCCTGCCTTTCAGAAAAAAGAAGAAGCATTTACGACACAAGAAGAGCTTCAAGCTTTCTTACGAGACATTGTCCGCAAAAGTCCTTACGCCACGCAGAAACAAATTGGAACATCCATTGAAGGTAGATCCATTCCGGCCCTGTACTTTACAAAGGATCGCTCCATCACGCCACTTTCAAAAAAGCCAACCATCTGGCTCCAAGCACAAATACATGGAAATGAACCAGCCTCCGGTGAATCTGCTCTCGTCATTGCAAAACGATTAGCAGGTGAAGAAGGAGAGCGTATACTCAATCATGTCAATATCATCATTGTCCCAAGAATCAATCCTGATGGTTCTTATGCGTTTGACCGCAGACTGGCAAACGGATTAGACGGAAACCGTGATCATATGACATTAGAGTCTCCAGAACTGACAGCCCTGCATCAAGAATTTAATCGGTATGCGCCAGAGGTGGTTATTGATGCCCATGAATACGATGTGGGTCAAAAGCAGTTTGAAGATATCGGTTCATCAGGCGCTCTCAAATATCATGATTTGCTTATTCTTTCAGGTAAGAATTTAAACATTCCTGAAAGCATCCGGCTGACATCAAATGAGTTATACGTTAACGGAGTTCGTGAAACGCTGACGAATAAAGGATTTTCTAACGATTTGTATTATACAAACACAAGAGGAAAGGATGGAAAGATCGACATCTATGAAGGTGGAACGGATGCGCGAATTGGCCGTAATGCCCTTGCACTTTCGCCAGCCCTGTCATTTCTTGTAGAAAGCAGAGGGATTGGGATTGGAAGAGAGGATTTTGCCCGCCGCGTCGCTGCACAAGTAGCCACCCATGAAAAAATCATTGAGACCACGGTGAAACATGCCAAACAGGTGAAGCAGCAAATGGTGACGGAGCGGCTGAAGCTGGTCAAAAAAGGACTGCAGCCAAATGATGATGATCAGGTGGTCATTCAAGACGATTTCCAAGCACCTGTCAATGACTCGCTGGAAATGGTCGATATTGAGAAAGGACAAACAACTCAAGTTCCTGTACGCTTTCACAGTGCGAGCGATGCTGTTCCCGTCTTAACAAGAGAACGGCCGACAGCTTATCTCATTCTTCCGGGGCATGAAGGAGTAGAGAGGAAACTCAGAACATTAGGATTAAAAAGTGTCACATTGCCGGCTGGCATGAAAGTGCCGGTACAAGCCTATCAGGTGACAAAGCGAGAAGAAAAGAGCAAAACAGATATTCAGCTTGAAACAAAACTCGTTGACAAGAAACGTCAGCTGCCAAAAGGAACAAAGGTATATGTCACGGCACAGCCGCAAACCAATTTGCTCTCACTTGCCCTTGAACCAGAATCAAAGGACAGCTATATGTCATCAGGGTTTATTGCTTCAAAAACAGGGGATGAACTGCCAGTCTATCGTTTCGTGCTTCCTCAAAAGACGTTAGGTATTCAATAAAAAAGGACTAAAATAAAGATCATTTTAGCCCTTTGTCAACAATCTAAAGCGGCACTAGGCATGCCGCTTTTTTTATTTTCGTCCAGCTCTTATTTCATCTGTCATGCCTTCATATGGTGCTTCTGCGATAATGGTTTCGTCATTCACACCTACATGATGGATATACGTAATGTCCGCAAATTCTGGGACAACATATTTCGGATAGGTTTCGTATTTTTCACGAGATTCTTTCATGAGATCGATGTAGTCATTTTGATAGCAAACTGTGATATCTGGACGTTCATGCACCCATTTAGGGAAGAAGATGACGCCATGCATGCGTTTTTCCTCAGGCATAAAGTTCAGAGAGACGTCTGTCCCAGTTGGTTCTGTCCAAGAGACTTTGTATACGCCTTTTGTCAGCTTCACAATATTTACTTCTTGATCACGGACCCAGCGTCCTCCAACCATTCCGCTATGAATGCGGTAATCAATGGTGTGATCGTTTTTAATGTAAATCTCATATTCCCAGCCATTTTCATACGTATAAATCATATGAAGTCCAACGAATTGATCCATGTTTATTCCTTCTTTCATTAGAATGATGTTTTTTCAAACATGTTGTGATTTACATGTTTATTTTAAAGTCTATGGTATACTATTGTCAAAGAATAAGCGTTGGAGGCACATCATGAGAGTACTAAAATATGCCATTCTTGGCTTGCTGGATCAGCGTGAGCTGACGGGATACGATATCACGAAACATTTTAAGGATTCTCTTGGACAGTTTTGGAGTGCGAAGCACAGTCAGATTTACCCTGAGCTGAAGCGTCTTACAGAGGAAGGGTTTATTGAATTTGATATTCATATACAAGGAAAAAAGCTAGAGAAGAAGGTCTATCAAATCACAGCGGCAGGAAAAGAAGAATTGCGTCAGTGGTTAAAAACAAAAGATCCGATTCCGGAAACAACAAAGGATGAATTCATGCTCAAAACCTTTTTCATCTCCTCCATGGACAAAAAAGAAGCGGCTGACCTGTTTGCCTATCAACTGTTAGAGCGCACCAAGAAAGTAGATGTGCTGGAACAGAAGCTGCACGCTTTGACAGAGGAAGACCCTTCTGCTGAATCGCTGCATTCAGCGCAATTTGGGCATTACTTAGTGCTGACAAGGGCAATTGAAAGAGAAAAAGGCTATGTCCGCTGGCTCCAAAAGACCCTTAAACGTATTGATTCATCTATGGTCTAAGGACAATGGTCGGATGATATGATAAAAAATGGTTTGAAACGAGTGAATTTATCAATAGAAACCGCTACAATGGATATATTCGTATTAAAGTGAGGCGAGTATGTTTGAGTAATCAAGAAGCGTTGTGGAATGAAGCAGAAGCTTTTATTTCTGTATGCTATGAAGAATTAAACAAGTCAAATGAAGAGAAAGCAGCACGTCTGCATGAAATAAAAAAAGAAATTGAGTCTGAAGGAATTTATACGCATACACTAGAGGAATTAGCTCACGGGGCGAAAATGGCATGGCGCAACAGTAACCGCTGCATTGGCCGTTTGTTTTGGTCTACCCTGCAAGTGCATGACTGCCGGCATGTAAAGACAGAGGATGAGGTGAAGGAGGCGCTCTTTCATCATATTGAGTATGCGACAAATGGCGGGAAAATCAAACCGTCCATTACGATCTTTCCCCCAGAGAAAAACAGACAGAAGGAAGTCGTCATTTATAATCATCAGCTCATTCGTTATGCAGGCTATGAGTCGGAATATGGCATCATCGGCGACGAGGCATCTCTTGAATTAACAAAATTATGTCAAGCCTATGGCTGGGAAGGAGAAGGCACACATTTTGATATTTTGCCTCTCATGTTTCAGCTAAAAGGTCAGCCGCCTGTTCTGTATGAGCTTCCGAAAGAAATCGTCCAAGAGGTAGAGATCACCCATCCTGAATATGATGGATTCCGTGATTTGGGACTAAAATGGTATGCGGTTCCGATTATTGCTGATATGAAATTAGAGATTGGCGGTATTCATTACAATGCTGCACCGTTTAATGGCTGGTATATGGGCACAGAAATTGGCGCACGCAACCTAGCGGATGAAAACCGCTACAATATGCTGAAAAAAGTTGCTTCTCTTTTAGGACTGGACACAACCAAGAATGCGTCCCTTTGGAAGGATAAAGCCATTGTCGAATTGAATGTGGCGGTTCTCCATTCTTATCGTGAAGCAGGGGTGACCATTGTTGATCATCATACAGCAGCACATCAATTCAAGCAGTTTGAAAAGCAGGAAGAAAAGGCTGACCGCAAGCTGACTGGGGACTGGACATGGCTGATTCCGCCAGTATCACCAGCTGCTACCCACATATTCCACAAGCATTACGACAATACCATTGTGAAACCAAACTATTTTTATCAGGACAAGCCCTATCACGGGACAGAAAAGGCCTAGCGAGAGCTAGGTTTTTTTATGACCGTATTCGAAAATCTTGATAATGAGCAAGCTCGGTGAGCGGCTCCATTTGCATGTCGGTGACTTTTGAAAAAGGACTTCCTTTCCGGACAGTCTCTAAGAAATCAATCACTTTGTGCTGCTCACCCTCTACCTTTAACTCGACATGACCTTCATCTGTGTTGCGTACCCAGCCTTTCATTCCACGATTGACGGCTTCTCCCTGAACAAAATAACGAAAGCCGACTCCTTGCACACGTCCTTTTACAATGGCGTGATATTGAATCATGGTCATCTCTCCTTTTTTCACATCGTACCATAGCCTGTATCTGATCTTCACGCCTCGACTATGATTTGTTTGTCAAACGATGTAAAATAAAGGCCAGTAGACAACCAAAGGAGATGTCCATCGTGGAACAAAAGAGATACGACATAGAAGGAATCCAAGTGGGACAACCTATCATCACCTATGCGAATGGAAAAGAAATCAAAACAGCCATCAACAAAAGGCGCATTCATGAGCCTGTGTATTTAAGTCAGGTCAATTTTGAAGGAGATGGTCAGGGGGATTTGGTTCATCATGGGGGTTATGATAAAGCCGTCTGCGTCTTTCCGTATGATCATTATGCTCACTTTGAACAATTTCTAGGGGTTCCATTACAGGAAGCTGCCTTTGGCGAGAATGTAACAGTACGCCAGCTAGTCGAAACGAATGTGCATATTGGCGATGTGTTTCAGCTTGGAGATGCATTTGTTGAGGTGAGCCAGCCAAGACAGCCTTGTGTGAAATTGTCTTTTAAGCATGGCAACATGAAGCTTGTAAAGGAAGTGCAGAAAACAGGGTATACAGGCTTTTATTTACGTGTACTGAAAGAAGGCATGGTGCCGCCTGATGCTGCGCTTGTACTAGTAGAAAAAGCGTCCCATCAGATTACGGTCCATGAAGTCAATGAAGTCAAATATCGTCAAACAAGTCCAGAGAGACTGAAAGCCGTTCTTGAAGTAGATGCCTTAGCAGATGTGGTCAGGAAGTCTTTAGAAAAACGAATTCAGCACATTTAAAAAAAGCCGTACATCAGCTTAAGATGTACGGCTTTTCAGCGCTTATGAGCTGCGTACGGCTTTTCAGCGCTTATGAGCTGCGTTTCTTTTGCTCAAGAAGATTTGCAAGGAAATATGTTTTTAAGCTTTGAAGCTTTCTTCCTTCATGCTTGGTCACACCAAGCTTCTTTAATTCTTCGACATACCAGCCTTTGCTACCATAATGCATGATAGAAAACTCCTTTCAATTGAAACTGCCTGCATTGTAACATCTCAAAAAAGAACGTGAAAAGCGTGCAGGTGTCAAGAAATGAAAACTGATTCTATCTGCCTATGATCCATGTATATGCTGGAAATATTGATTTATGAATTTGGCGGGTTGAGGGTAACGAGGATCATGCCGACCGTCATAATCATGATGATAACACCCAGATAGGTCATCATGGATTGTTTTTTCTTAATCCCTACAACCGTTAAGATAATACTTTCGATGAAAAAGATAACACCTATGATGATGAACCACATATCAAATAAGACCCCTTTCGCATATCTTTGCCTATTTTACCACAGGCTTTTTTGTTTAGTCGTGACAGATTCGTGAAACGGGCATGAAAAAATCCCCTCCAGTGAAGGAGGGGACCCGCTGCTTACAGCTTTGTTAAAATAATCGGTTCGTCTTTAGTGATCACAATCGTATGTTCAATCTGTGCGACTAGACTTTTATCTGGTGTTTTAAATGTCCAGCCATCATCAGCCTGATAAATCGATTCAGCATTTGTTGAAATGAAAGGTTCAAAGGCAATGACTGTGCCATTTTTAAACAAAGCATTATCGAATGGATCATAGTAGTTCAAGATATGGTTAGGTGCTTCATGCAGATTCTTCCCAATGCCGTGTCCTGTCAGGTTTTTAATGACGGTAAATCCTTGTTCTTTCGCTGTATTGTAGACCGCACGGCCAATTTGGTTTTGTCTTTTACCGGCTTTTGCATGCTTTAATCCTTCAAGGAACGCATCCTCCGCACACTTACATAATGCTTCAAGACGAGCATCACCTGTACCTAAAACAAATGAAATGCCTGTATCGGAATAATAGCCGTCCAGTTCTGCTGAGATATCAATGTTCACAAGGTCGCCCTCTTGTAAAATGGTTTTTTCACTAGGGATACCGTGTGCAACTTCATCGTTCACGCTGATACAAGTGGTACCAGGGAAGTCATATTCCTTTTCAGGTGCTGAATTGGCCCCATGTTCTTCTAATATTTTTTTCCCAATCAAATCTAATTCTTTTGTAGACATGCCTGGTTTCGCTTGGCTTTTCATTTCTTCTCTTGCCAAAGCGACAATTCGGCCGACTTTTTTTAAGGCTTCTAACTCATGATCATGTTTGACAATCACTGTTCATTCCCGCTTTCTATATCTTCATTCTATTCAATAGCTTACCACAATTTACGCAAAAAGAGTAAAGAGCGGAATTCAAATGAATGTGGACAAATTGGTATAGATAACTAGACGTGCATATGATATATTTTTTATGAACATCATGAATGATTTGGTCATGATGATGACAAAGGGGGGAAATCAGATGGTGTTTCAGTTTTTTCAAAAGCTAGGAAAATCATTTATGCTTCCAATCGCTGTACTTCCAGCAGCAGGGATTATTTTGGCCATTGGGCGGGAGGATGTATTCAATATCCCGTTTATTCATGCGGCAGGGAATGCAATTTTTGCGAACTTGGCTTTAATTTTTGCAATGGGTGTAGCGATTGGTATTTCAAAGGATGGGAACGGGGCAGCGGCATTATCAGGAGCGATCTCTTATTTTATTTTGTCAGCCGGTACAACGTCGATTAACTCAACCAACAATATGGGGGTATTGGGCGGTATTTTATGCGGGCTTTTGGCAGGTTATGTTTACAATAAATTTAAGGATACGAAACTGCCGGAATACTTAGGTTTCTTTAGCGGAAGGCGGCTTGTGCCTATTATGACCGCACTTTTCACCATTCTATTAGCAGCCGTTTTCGGTTATGTATGGCCGCCGATTCAAAGTGTAATCAATGATTTAGGAGAATGGATTTTAAGTCTAGGTGCAACAGGTGCAGGGCTGTTTGGTTTCTTTAACCGATTGCTCATTCCATTAGGACTTCACCATGTCTTGAATAACTTATTTTGGTTTCAATTCGGTGAATTCAGCGGGGCAACAGGGGATTTAGCGCGATTCTTTAAAGGAGATCCAAGCGCGGGTGTCTTTATGACCGGATTCTTCCCAGTGATGATGTTTGGTCTGCCAGCGGCATGTCTAGCCATGGTTGTAACTGCAAAACCTGAGAAACGAAAAGCAACAGCTGGTCTGATGATTGGGATGGCACTTACATCATTTATAACAGGGATCACTGAACCAATTGAATTTTCTTTTATGTTTTTATCACCACTTTTATATGGTGTCCATGCTATTTTGACGGGGCTTTCGCTTTTTATTGTGAACACTCTTGGGATTCATAGCGGCTTTGCCTTTTCAGCAGGTGCGATTGATTACGTCTTAAGCTTCGGTATTGCGCAAAAACCGATCTTGCTTCTTGTAGTAGGAATCATTTATGGCGTCGTGTACTTTGTCGTTTTCTATTTCCTCATTAAACTATTAAAGCTGAAAACACCAGGCAGGGAAGATGATGACATGGAAGATATCGCAGCGGATGATGCGGTGACGGCAGGAGGAGCGAGTATGCTCGTAGAGGGGCTTGGCGGCAAAGACAATATCACCACGATTGATCATTGTGCCACACGTCTTCGCTTAACAGTAGAGGATACTAATTTATTAAATGAAGCTACATTGAAAAAAGCAGGTGCCAAAGGGGTACTGACTTCTGGAAAAACATCCGTACAAATTATTATTGGAACGAATGTAGAATTTGTCGCAGATGATCTCCGTAAGGAAGTCGATCGAGATTAAAAAAAGCGTTCAGCCAGGTCAAATGGGCTGAACGTTTTTTTGTTTACGCTGTTCGATCACTAGCACAATACTGATCACAACGAGTAAGAACCATGAGCTAATTTTCCCTAGATGAACAATGGACCAAGCATGCTGCTGATTTGGATATTGCCATGCGCCTAAAAAGGTGGTGACATTTTCGGCAATCCAAATAAAAAAGCCAATCAGGAGAAATGAAACAACAAGCGGCATTCGAAAGGAAGATGGACCAACCTGAAACGAAACCGACGTTTTCCGAAACACAACAACAAGCAGACATGTCAGCCACCACCTGACATCATAGAGCCAGTGATGCGTAAAGAAATTGAGATAAATGCACAAACTGATGCCAATTGAAAGAAATGGATGAGGCCAGTCGGCCACTTTTACATGAAGCCGTGAAAATGCCTGATAAATATAACTAGCCACACTTGCATACATAAAGCCGCTATAAAGTGGAACCCCAAATATTTTTGTATAAGCTTCTTCTGGATAGGACCAAGAGCCCATATGTACTTTATACACTTCTAAACAGATTCCTATGAGATGAAATAGACAAATGACCTTTAGCTCCGCCCAAGTCTCCAGCCGCAGCGTCAGCATCAGGATCTGAGCTGCGATGCAAAGCAGTAGAATGAAATCATACCGGTGAAGAAAAGGAATAGACACCGTCTTTGATAGGGCAAGCGCCGCAAAGATCATGACGGGGAATAGACATGAGATGGCCTGTAAATAAGCAAAATGAAATAGTGTTTTCATACAAAATTAAACCCCTTTTTACTGTCTGAAATGACTTAGACGGTTTTAGCAAGGGAAAAGTTTACCTCAACTAGATATTCATGAACAATTTGTGAATATGTATGTGAAAAAGATCACAAATTAGATATAGAATAGTATAATAAGATCATAAAGAAAATGTGAAATACTTCACATAATTTAAAAGGAGGCATCATCATGTTTACAAAATTCTTACAAACGAATGTATGGGCAGCCGTTATCCTTTTGGCAGCAAGACTTTATATCGGATGGACTTGGCTGACATCTGGTATTGGAAAACTAACAGGTGGATTTGATGCATCAGGCTATTTGCAATTTGCGATATCTGAACCTGTCGTCAAAGATGGTCATCTTGTGTATCCGTTCTATGTATGGTTTTTAGAAAATGTCGCTTTGCCAAATGCCGGACTATTCAGTGCCATGGTCATGTGGGGAGAAATCTTAGTAGGACTAGGATTAATTGTTGGATTATTTACAACAACGGCAGCCTTTTTTGGAAGCGTGATGAATGTCTCTTTCTTACTAGCTGGAACCGTCTCTGTGAACCCGCTGCTTCTTCTGATCGCAGTCTTCATCATGGCAGCGAAAGGAAATGCCGGAAAACTTGGTCTTGATTATGTAGCAGGTCCAGTCCTCAAACGAAAACTGAAAAGAAAGCCGCAGTTAGAAGTGGCATCATAATAAAAGAAAAGCATCCTGAGTAAACGCTCAGGATGCTTTTTTATTTAAGAATTGGCTTTTATCAAGTTGATATGCAGCACGGTGAGTTCATGCTGGCTGATATCAGGATCATGACCAACGATAAATTCGAGCTCATAATCACCGGTTTGATACACATATTTTTTCTCTTTTGTCTGCGGTATGGTGCTCACTGAATCCGCTGGTCCAAGCTGTTTCTTTAGTAACGAAGGGGTCATACCGCCGATATTTGTTTCTTTTTCTACATTTGTACCGAAATAACGGATTTCATCAATTTTGCCTTTTGCATCATAGTGAAAAGCAAATCCGGGATTTCCCATTTCCGCATGATACAAATCAAAGCTGCTTTGACCTGTTTCTGGATATGGATAACCGAGCTTATGATGAACGTCTTTTTTTGTTTGAACGCCTATTTTCAGGCCCTTCGCATAGTAGGGCATTTGTCCTTTATGTGCCAGCTTATAAATACTGTTAAGCGCGGCTTTTGGACCTTGAGGAACGGATTGCTCTGCGGCCATGGCGTGTGCTGAGACAGCAGGGCTGAAACCGAATAGGGCAGACGAAGCAAGTGAGGCAGTCACGACAAAAGCTGCTGTTTTCTTCATGATAAATCCCTCCTTCTTCTCCTATACCCGGTGCCATCATGATCAAACGTGAAAAGAACCAGCTGATCAAGGATCGGCTGGTTCTTAGCATGAGAACGTTATTTTGAAGAAGAGCTGGATTCATCTTTGGCGGAAGAGGAATCCTTTTCATCCTGTACTTTCTTTGTATAGTCATAGTCGTTGCGGTCAATCGGTGTAAAGCCTTTAGGCTTGTAGAAACGGAGTAAATCTTCGGTGACAATCTTATCAGATGTCTCCAGCATCTTTTTCACCGTTTCATTTTCTTGTGATGCCTTGTCAGTTGGCTCGATTTTCTCGCCTGTTTTGTTGCTGTAATAGTTATTGCCTACTTTCGTGTAGTCTTTAGACACGAAGTCACCGTTTCTAAATGGCACAAGCTCTTTAAAGTTCTTCGATAAGATATCAGAACCAGACATTAAATAGTTCTTCGTATCATCGCCAAGCAGGTGCAGAAGGGTTGGTGCGACATCGACTTCACCAGAGTATTTATGAATCTGTCCGCCTTTTACGCCAGGAACATGGATAAAGAGCGGCACACGCATGAGCTGCGCATTTTCATAATCTCCGATTTTTTGCCCTGTCACTTTTTCCATCGCTTCATTATGATTTTCAGAAATACCGTAATGATCTCCGTACATAATGACGACTGTGTTGTCATAGAGACCTGACTTTTTCAAATCGTTGAAGAACTGTTCAATCGCTTCATCTAAATAATGAGCCGATTGGAAGTAGTTATCTACGACAGAGTCACCGAAATCACCAGGTTCGAAATCAGTATCACCTTCATCCATTCCAAATGGGAAATGGTTCGATAATGTAATGAATTTCGAATAAAACGGCTGCTTCATGTTTTTAAGGATTGGCATTGACTCTTTGAAGAACGGTTTGTCTTTCAGTCCATAGTTCTTCGTATCCTGCTCGTTCATATCGTAGTACTCAGAATCGTAAAATCTGTCATATCCAAAGGATTTAAACATTTCATTACGGTTCCAGAAGGTTTTCGTATTGCCATGGAATTCTGCTGACGTATATTGATCCTTCTTCAAAATACCAGGAAGTGCTTGATATGTGTTTTGCGCTTTGTTAATAAAAACAGAGCCCTGTGATAATGGGAATAACCCAGTATCCATCATAAATTCAGCATCAGACGTTTTTCCCTGTCCTGTTTGATGGAAGAAATTATCAAAGTAAAACGTTTTGTTGTCGTGTGCCAATGAATTAAGGAATGGCGTTACTTCTTTTCCATTCACCTTATAATCAATGACAAAGTTTTGCAGAGATTCAAGAGAAATTGTAATGACGTTCATGCCTTTCGCTTTCCCGTAATAAGCAGGGTTAGGATCAGCGCTGTTCGCTTTTAAATAGTTCTCTACATCTGTCACGTCATTTGAATTTGCCAGAGCACGCTGGCTGTTTGATTTCACATTTTGAATGGCATCAAACACAGTAAAGTTATAAGCACCTAAATATTTAACTAAATAATTGCGGTCGAACGATCTTGATAAAAGCTCTGGACGATCGATCTCTGCAGCCACTAAGTTTAAAACAAAGATCACAACAGAGGACACAAGGACGAGTCTAAACGATTTTGACTTTTGAACAGGTACAGTGGCTGTACTTGTTTGCTGCTGCCTTTTCATGCGGACTGCAAGTACAATCAAAATGATTGTATCAATAAAGTAAAACACATCAGTCCAACGCATGAGTGAAAATGCACTATCACCTAATTGTCCGCCATTCGTTCCTGCCTGCATCACTGTAGGCAGCGTGATAAAGTCATTGAAGAATCGATAGTACACGATGTTTGCGTATAGTAAAAAAGACATGAAAAAGTGAATCACAATGATAGCGGCAGGCTGCCATTTTTTCTTGAACAATAAAGCAAAGCCAAGAAAGAACAAGCTGGAGCTAATAGGATTCACGAAAAGCAAAATATGCTGAAGCACATTTGATATACCAAGTTTAAATTCGATTAAATACGCTGAATACGTTTTGAGCCATAGTAAGATGGCTGCAATCAGAAAGAAGCCGAGACCTCTTTTTTGAATAAATGTTTTCATATAAACACTCCTTTTCTCCGTTAAACGGAAGAGGCGGAACGAAAGAAAACGAACCATTAGAATATACCACGAAATGCACAAATAGAAAAGTCATAACCGGTGAAGAGCCTTTGCAAGCCTGTCCGAGCAATAAAAGGAGAGAAAATGAAAATATTCGCCCGTCGAAAAACTTTTTATGAAAAACGACCTATTATTGACAGAAAATTCAGCAATTTCCCAGTTGCTATATCAATAAAACAGGCAAAAAGACACAAGTCTAAAGAATTAATTTGATTTCTACAATGGTCATTTAGAGAGTATTTCCATTGTTTATTAATGTTTATGCAGATTAAACAAAAAAAATGAGCCATGGAATGGAATAAGACGATGGATAAAAATTCCTCCCAAACAATATATCAATATATTTTTGTGTTCCACGAAAATAATGGTTTTCATGTATTTTTTAAGGGTTTCATTTATTTTAATAAGTGAACAAATTATCTAAATATACTTAAGTGAACATATCGAGACTATAAACTTCTGAATTGGGGTCGATATAGACAGTGACAGGAAATCTTCCATTGAAAGGATTGATAGTATATGACTGTACGAGCAGAGAACCTCGTTCAGAACTGGTTTCCGAGTGAGGACGGAAATGCAGGAGAGCGTAAAG
The DNA here is from genome assembly GCF_019266135.1 of Bacillus sp. F2HM. Taxonomy (NCBI): domain Bacteria; kingdom Bacillati; phylum Bacillota; class Bacilli; order Caryophanales; family Bacillaceae; genus Bacillus; species Bacillus sp. F2HM. The sequence goes on along the minus strand of NZ_LRMO01000031.1, from coordinate 13,643 downwards.
AATTCATCAAATTGATGGAGCAGATCATTTCAGGGGTCGATGACCTGAAAGATCCCAACCGTGCACACCTTAAAGGTGAAAAGAATCGTGGGGAGGACTTTTACAAAAAGCTCACTGAAACAAGTCAAATTCCGATGAACGGACAGCAAGCGGAACTTGTGAATGAAGAATTACTGAAGCTTTTACATAACCATCCATACCACACCAAGTATTTCTTCACGAACATTTTGCCAATGGCAAGTACACCAGGAATTTTAGGCATGCTGACAGCTATGCTGGTAAATGGAAATAACCTTTGGGATGTTTATGGACCAGCAGGTGCGGAAGCTGAGGTCAGAGTGGTCTCAATGATGTCTAAGCTCATCGGATATGATCCAAATATGAGCGGGGGATACACAACATGGGGAGGTCAAGGAGCGATTTTTTCAGGACTTCGTTTAGCGATCGCAAAAGTTGCGCCCGAGTCACTGCGAAAAGGAGTTCCGCAAAATCTTTATGCGTTTTGTTCTGATGCTGCACATTACAGCTTATTTAAGTCAATGGAAGCAACAGGACTTGGCACAGACAACTTGGTCAGAATTAAGACGAATAAAGATCATTCAATGGATATGGAAGATTTGCGTTGTCAAATGGAACGTGTTGCACAGGGTGGCGGGATTCCCGTTTATATTGTCGCAACAACCGGAACAACAGATGCCATTGCAATTGATGATGTCAAAGGGGTACGTGAAACAGCAGAAACGATTGCTGAAAAGTATGATCTGAAGGTGCCGCATATTCATGCAGATTCGGCGCTGGGTGGATTCTTTGCTTTCTTTAATGAGTATGATGTATCGGAAAACCCGCTGCAATTCTCAGACGGTGTTCTTCGTATGCTAAAAGAAATCAAAGCGAAATTCCAGCATCTTTCTCTTGCAGACTCGATGTGCTTTGATTTTCAAAAGCTTGGCCAAACACCTTACACATCCAGTTTATTCTTAGTGAAAAACGCTGCTGACTTAAAGCGTTTGGACCTGGAAGAACAAGAGACGCCATATGTTGGCCATAGAGGCTACGGGGAATACCATACGGGTTATACACTGGAATGCTCAAGAATGGGAAGCTCAATCAGTATGCTAAGTGTGCTCTTAACGTTTGGGATTGAAGGCTATCAGCGCTTGCTCGGTCAATTTTTAGAAGTGAACCTTGCCTTCAGAGAAGCACTTAGTAGGGAAATTCCGCAAGCAGAAGTCGTGAATGATGACAACGTCGGAATGGCTACATTATTTAGAATTTACCTAGACGGCTCACCGCGTTTTCAAGAAGAGATTTCTGGCGAAGCAACTTCAATGGAAATTGAGCGAAACAATGAATTGAACAAAATGCTGTTTGAAAAACTTGGAGAGAAAAGAGACGAGATGTTCTTTGGCGATACAACGAAGTTTTTACTTGTCAACTCAAAAGAAGGCCAAGAATTCTATCTAAGTGTTAGTAAGTTTTTTGTCATCTCACCTTATACGTTACCAGAGCATATCCCTCATATCGTATCTTATTTAAAAGATGTGATTGCATCTGTTTGTGGACAATTTGAAAATGTACATGCTTAAATCAAATCTGAGAGTGGAGATGTAGGAAAAAATGGCGAAACAAAGGAAATTTGGAGGATACACGATATCCTCTAAAATCATGTCAGTCGTTACCGTAACATTACTCGCAACCGTTGCATTATTCGTTCTAACCTTTTATCTAGTCAGCCAGGATTTATCATCCCAGTTATTAAAGCAATTTGATTATCGATTAACAACAGATATTGATACCGCCAAAAAAGAAATCGATAACATCGATGGAAACGTGCTCAGCATTAGCGGGAAGGATGATCCTATTTATGCCGAGATCAAAACGAAATTCACAGAGCTTCAAAAAGATCATACGCTTGAGAACTTATACGTGTTATCTAATAAAGGCGGTAAAGAAAGAATTATCGTATTAACTGGAGAAGACAATGATTTTGACCAGGATTATGCATTCTCAGATGAGATGAAACAAGCTCTTTCTGAAGATAAAATGGTCAAAAGTGATATTTACAAAGATTCATTTGGTACACATAAATCAGTCTTTTTGCCAATCAAGGATTCAGGTGGTGAGCTGACAGGGATTTTAGGCATTGATTTAGATGCGTCTGTCGTGCCTCAAACAACGCAGAAGCTGATGATCTATATCACAGTGGCATCTGCCATTGTGCTTATCGGTGGATTACTCTTCTCATACTTCATGGGAAGAAGGATTGCAAAACCAGCACGTTCCTTGATGGAATCAGCGAACCGAATTGCTGACGGTGATTTAACTGGTATGGTAGAGGTTGAAAGTAAAGATGAGATCGGCCAGCTTGCCGCTTCCTTCCAAAAGATGCAGGGACGGATTAAAGAGCTCATTTCGAAAATCTCAAACTCATCTAGTGAAGTGTCGAAAATGTCTTCACAGCTTCGTACGGTGACGACCGAATCAAGTCAAAGTGCGCAGCAAGTATCAGAAGCCATGACGAATATGAGTGAAGGAATCAATGATTCTGTCGCAAATATCACGGATTGTACGACATCCGTTGCTGAGATCGATACGCAAATCGAAGGCGTCACAAAAGAAGTTGATGAAATGAAATCTGTTTCATCTAACGTACAAGAGCAGTCAGAATCTGGTCAAAAATTAGTGAACCATGTGCTTGATCATCTGAATATGCTACATGACAAGATGACCAACTCAAAGCAGGCAGCAGAAGAATTACAATCTCATTCAACGGAGATTGAAAGTGTCATCTCAATTATTACGGACATTTCAGCCCAAACAAATCTGCTTGCACTGAATGCTTCAATTGAAGCGGCACGTGTTGGAGAAGAAGGAAAAGGGTTTGCTGTTGTGGCAGATGAGGTGCGCAAGTTAGCTGAACAATCAGCGGATGCGGCTAAAACCGTTTCAGACCTTGTCATCGGCACACAGGAAAACAGTCAGCGCGTTCTTGAAAGTGTAGAGGAAAGCAGTAAAGCAGTGGAAGAAGGACGTGAGCAAATGGAAGGCACGTCACAAAATTTCGCTTTGATTTACGACGGTGTATCTCAATTTTCAAGAAGAACGAACAATTTGCTTGCTTCTATTAAGCAAGTTGAGCAAGCATATCAAACGATTTCTACATCGATTGAGCAAATTTCTGTTGTATCGGAAGAACATGCAGCCAGCTCTCAAGAAGTGGCGGCAGCAACAGAACAGCAAAGTGCTGGTATGCAGCAAATTTCAAGTGCGATTGAACAGCTCTCTGACATGTCGGATGACTTAGCACAAATGGTCTCTACCTTCAAAGTCGACAATAAATAACGAGAAAGGGCTAAAATATTTTAGCCCTTTTTCTTTTTTCAGCGAAGAAGGGACGAGCACCTGAGCGCAGGACTCACACCGAATGCGAGGGATTGTCTAGATGCTGAAGCTGGCTCTTGTGAGAGAGCCAGCTTTTTTGCTATGCTTAATCAAATACTTGCGGCGAAAGGAGAAACGCTATGGATTTTGCGCAGAGATTATCAGAAGAACGGATCAAAAAAGCGATGGATAACGGGGCTTTTGAAGGATTATCTGGCTTTGGGAAACCTCTGCCAAAAGATGATGCTGCTCATGTACCAGAAGAACTTAGAATGGGCTACCGCATCATGAAAAATGCCGGATTTGCTGGGGAAGAAACAGCGCTGAAAAAAGAACTTATGACTGTCAAAGAGCTGCTTCACTCCAGTATAGACGGAGAGGAGAGAAAGAAGCTGTCTCTCATATGTGAAGAAAAACAAAAACGTCTGGATGAACTTACATCTAAGCGCCAAACTTTTGCCCGCCCAGCTTCCTCCTTTTATAAAAATAAGGTCTACGAGAAATTAACGGAGCATAAAAAAAGATGATGACACGCTGCCTCTCCCTGAGCACATTGAGGGAGCTTTTTTTATGTAAGCGCTACATTTTGTTGTTGACTACATGTATATACAAATATAAAATAAGAATCAAACATGTATATACAAGTTTTTTGGTTCTTTTTTCTTATATAAAAAAACGATCTCGGAGGGGATAGTATGGCTGATTATCAGGCAGCAGCAGATCAGATTGTGAAAGCCATCGGCGGCAAAGAAAATATTGATCAAGCGACACATTGTGTAACAAGACTGCGCTTTGTGCTGAAAGATGAAGGCAAGGTGGATGAGAAAGCACTTGAACAAATTGATGAAGTGAAGGGATCTTTCTCAGCGAACGGTCAATACCAAGTTGTTATCGGCCAAGGGGCCGTCAATCGAGTATATGCCGAAATGGTCAAAAGGACGGGGATTGGGGAAGCCACAAAAGAGGACGTAAAGCGTGCCTCTGATCAAAAATTAAATCCATTGCAGCGTGCTGTGAAAACGCTTGCGGATATCTTTATACCGATTCTTCCTGCCATCGTCACAGCCGGTTTATTAATGGGGATTAATAATATTTTAACAGCTCCTGATATTTTCTTCGATCAAAAATCGATTGTGGATGTGTATCCGGCATGGGCTGACTTAGCGAATATGATCAACTTAATTGCAGGCACTGCCTTTACATTTCTGCCAGCATTAATTGGCTGGTCAGCTGTGAAGCGGTTTGGGGGGAATCCGCTTTTAGGGATGGTCCTTGGTCTGATGCTCGTACACCCGGACTTGTTAAACGCATGGGGCTATGGTGCGGCTGAAAAGACCGGTGACATTCCTGTTTGGAACTTATTTGGACTTGAAGTGCAGAAAGTAGGCTATCAAGGACAGGTTCTTCCGATACTCGTTGCCTCTTATTTACTTGCAAAGCTCGAATTATTTATTACAAAACGGACACCTGAAAGTATTCAGTTGTTAGTTGTTGCACCGATTACGTTATTAGTCATTGGATTTTTATCATTTATCGTCATTGGACCTGTTACCTTTGCAATCGGTAATGTTTTAACATCTGGACTTGTAGCCGTATTCCAGCAATTCGCAGCACTTGGCGGTCTATTATACGGCGGTCTGTATGCAGCATTAGTCATTACAGGAATGCACCATACGTTCCTCGCTGTTGATATTCAATTGATTAACTCAAAGCTGCATGGCACGTTCCTATGGCCAATGCTTGCACTGTCCAATATCGCACAGGGATCAGCTGCACTGGCAATGATGTTTGTCTTAAAAGATGAAAAGCAAAAAGGACTTTCGCTGACATCAAGTATTTCTGCTTATTTAGGAATTACCGAACCGGCCATGTTTGGGGTCAACCTGCGTTATCGATTCCCATTTATTTTTGCACTGATCAGCTCAGGATTAGCCGGTATGTTTATCGCCTCTCAAGGGGTGCTGGCAAGCTCAGTTGGTGTTGGAGGCATTCCAGGAATTTTCTCCATTATCCCGAAATATTGGGGGGCATTTGCAATTGGAATGGTGATTGTACTCATCCTCCCATTCATCGGTACTCTTTTATATGCAAAACTAAAAAAGAAGAAGGATTTTTCAGAAGAACTTAACTAGTGGTGGTGAAGGAAATTGAATCAGCAATCAAATGAACCATGGTGGAAAAAAGCGGTGGTCTATCAAATTTATCCGAAGAGCTTTTTAGATACAACGGGCTCTGGTACAGGTGATATCAATGGCGTGACGAAAAAGCTTGATTACATCAAAGAGCTTGGGGCGGATTGTATTTGGCTCACGCCAATGTATGAGTCCCCGCAGCATGACAACGGCTATGATATTAGTAATTATACAAAAATCCATGACATGTACGGCACAATGACAGATTTTGAACACATGCTGAAGGAAGCGCATGAGAGAGGAATACGGGTCATCATGGATCTAGCCGTTAACCATACATCCATTTTCCATGAGTGGTTTCAAGCCTCGCGTGAGTCAAAGGATAACCCTTACCGAGATTATTATATTTGGAAGGAGCCAAAAGCGGACGGATCTCCGCCGAATGATTGGCAGTCGAAATTTGGCGGTCCAGCCTGGGAGCTAGATGAAGTAACAGGAGATTATTATCTCCATTTATATGATGTCACTCAGGCAGATCTCAATTGGGAGAAGGATGAGGTGCGCAGGAAAGTATATGACATCATGCACTTTTGGTTTGAAAAAGGAATTGATGGGTTCAGGCTGGATGTCATCAACAACATCTCAAAGGATCAGCGCTTCTTAGATGACGCCGGACAATCTGTGCAAGGCGACGGCCGCATGTACTATACGGACGGGCCGAGAATTCATGAATTTCTGCATGAAATGAACCAGGAGGTTTTTTCGAAATACGATAGCATGACAGTTGGAGAAATGTCTTCAACGAATATCGCAGACTGTATTCGGTATACAAGACCTGATCGGCAGGAGCTGGATATGACGTTTAACTTCCATCATTTAAAGGTGGATTATCCAAACGGCGAAAAGTGGGCGATCGCACCATTTGATTTTCAAGAATTGAAGTCGATTCTGTCTGAATGGCAGACGAAAATGCATGAGGGCGGCGGCTGGAATGCGCTGTTCTGGTGCAATCATGATCAGCCGCGGATCGTTTCAAGGTATGGTGATGATGACACGTATCATCAGCAATCAGCGAAGATGCTGGCGACCACGATTCATCTGATGCAGGGGACTCCTTATATTTATCAAGGTGAGGAAATTGGCATGAAGAATCCCCGCTTTGAGGACATTTCGTCTTACCGTGATATCGAATCACTTAATATGTACGAAGTCATGCTTGAAAAGGGAAAATCAAAGGAAGAAGCACTCGCCATTTTACAGGTCAAGTCAAGAGATAATGCGAGAACACCAATGCAGTGGACCTCAGAGAAGAATGCAGGTTTCTCAACAGGAACACCTTGGATTGAGCCAGCCCATAACGACATTTCGGTCCAAGCTGCGTTAAAAGACCGGACGTCCATTTTCTATCATTACCAAGCCCTTTGCAGACTGCGTAAAGAACTTGATGTGATCACATATGGCAGCTTCTCCTTACTTTTAGCAGAAGATCCAAAGGTGTTTGCTTATGTTAGAGAAAGCAAGGATGAGAAGCTCCTCGTGATCAATCACTTTTATCCAGGGGAGGCGGACTTCACGCTTCCTGATGAGCTTGTGCAGGCTGTAGATGAGATGGAGGGGCAAGTCCTGTTATCCAATTATGAGGATGTGCCGGCACATATCAAGGGATTTACGTTGCGCCCATATGAGTCAATCGTTTATCATTTAACCAAACGCTAGAAAATGGGGCGGAGGGAAAATGAAAGAGAATAAGTTTCGAGTGATTTATGATCAGCTCGCAAGACGAATTGAGCAAGGTGAATGGCAGGATAAAGGCATCCTCCCATCAGAGCATGAACTTTCTATCATGTACGACACGTCCCGGGAGACGGTGAGAAAGGCATTAAATATTCTTGTGCAAAATGGCTATATTCAAAAAATCCGCGGGAAAGGCTCTGTATTACTGAATCGGGAGAAAATGCAGTTCCCTGTATCAGGTCTTGTCAGCTTTAAAGAGCTTTCCCAAACGCTTGGCCGAAAGACAGTCACAACGGTTCATGAATTTGGCTTAATTAAACCGGATCAGTATATTCAGTCTCAGCTGAAAATTGATGAACAGACAGACGTCTGGAAAGTCATTCGATCTCGTAATATTAGCGGAGAAGAAGTGATTTTAGACAAGGACTACTTCTTGCAAAAGCATGTCGAAGTATTGTCTAAAGACATATGCGAAGGATCAATCTACGAGTATATTGAGGGAGAACTCGGTGTATCGATCAGCTATGCTCAAAAGGAATTTGTGGTAGAGCCATGTACAGAAGAGGATGCCAAGTACCTTGATTTGAAGGGATTTGACCATGTCGTTGTGGTAAAGAATTATGTGTTCTTAGAGGATACGAGTCTATTTCAATACACAGAAAGCCGTCACCGATTAGACCGCTTCAGATTCGTCGATTTTGCTAGAAGAGAAAAAACGGACAGAGCATAGGCTCTGTCCTTTTCAGGTTTTGGAGAAGCGGGGATATACAACGACAAGATCATGATTTATAGGAGGAAAAATGATTAGACTGAATCGACCACTAAAATTACGGGATTTAGAAATTTTTAGCGTGATGAAAGATCATCGAATATTATGTTACGTGATTATTGAAGATACTCGAAAACCGTTTACGGAAGAAGATCGAAAACTAGATCCATTATGTTATATGGATGAAGAAGATATACAGGCGATTTTGAATGTGTTTCATATTTCAATTATTAATGATGAAAAGTTAAGTGAAGAGGATTTAACTCTTGTTCAATCGTATTTTGCTGAATTTGTAAATAATACGAATTTAACGAATTTTATTACGAGAGATTATGTTCAAGAGGATTTATATGCCGTCGATGATGAAGATGACATCACATTCTTCAATAGAATGCTGCGTCATATAGGATCAGATGATGTGAAACAATTTGATAAACGCAATTGGATTTATTTATCCCAAGATTGAGATGAGAAAAGACAGAGCCTAGGCTCTGTCCTTTTTTTAGGATGATACATTATTTCTTGTACGCTTGCGCTGGTAGTAATATAGGATACCGCCTGAGGCAAGCATGAGTACGCCAATCAATACAGCTGTATACATCATCGTTGCTGTATTTGGCAGTGTGCCGCCTGGGAGTCTGGTTCCATCTTGGTTTGGATCTGTACCTCCGCCTGGCGCTGATGTACCGCCGTCTCCGCCAGTTTGATCTGGCGTTGTTCCAGCTGCCCCGCTTTGGTTGAGTACGGTATATTCGCTGAAGTGTTCAGTTTGACCTGATACGACCCCATTTTCGAACGCTCCGTTACTTGTTTTGGCATAACGGTTTTTCTTGCGGTCTACATAATATACACCAGGTTTCTTCGCCTTTTGAGGCTCATCTAATGTAAAGGATAGTGTGACAGGATCTTTAAAGGTAGAAACCTTTTTCTGATCTTGTTTGATTTGGAAATCATACGTATCCGTTAATGCATTTTTCACCTTATTCGTCTTTTTCATCCATATATCTGCGCTTTTCTCGGATAAGTTGGAGAACGGTAATGCGAGTCCCACTTTGTCATGATAGATGGTGACGTTTGGATCTTGCTCTCTTTTCTTCAGCTCGGCTACCTGCGCTTTTGATAGAGACAATTGAACGTTTTTCGCTTCGCTCGCTTTGTCTAAATAGAGCAATGCTTTGTTTGTATGCTGCACATACGTTTGGAATTTCTCATCATCTTGAATGTCATAGGCGCCTTTTCCTTTCGCACGCGGAAGGAACACTTCTTTCACCCTGTGATCGATGACAGGAGAAATATGCGCGCCGTCTGCCTGTTCAATTTGCTCTTTGAAGATTTCATAGTCAACATAGCCTAAGTCTTCGCCGTGAGAGGCTTCTGTAAAGACGCTGTAGCCATCGCCGCCTGTGCCGACAAATGCGTTTGTCGCCACGCGGTATGTTTTCTTATCATCAATGTCTGTTAGTTTGCCGTTTTCGTCTTTCAGTTTGACATCAATGAGTCTGCTGCCAGCTGGTTTACTCAGTGTAAACGTATATTCAATGCCGGCTACATGAGGGAATGCGCCGCCGCCTTCCTCAATGCCTGAAAGTCCTTGTTCGAGTGCTTTCTTAATTTGGCTGCCTTTTAGATCTGCGACATATAGTGTGTTTCCAAATGGCATGACCGTTAAAATGTCACCTAAAGTGATATCTCCTTTTTCAATGCTGCCTCGAATACCGCCGCCGTTTGTGATGGCAAGATCAGCACCAGCAGATTCTTGTGCTTTCTTCAGCATGCCGTCAGCAATAAAGTTCCCAAGGTTCGTTTCCTTCGCACGGACATGCTCGCGTTGTCCATTTAAGAGGACATCGGTAGACCCGACTTTTTCCGTTTTTAAATCTTGAATATCTGCCTTGTACTGATCGAGGATCGCTTTTGCATCGGCATCTTCTTTGACAGAGTCATCGATGGTGATGAGGTCAAAAGAAGATGCCTTTGGCTGTACGACTCCTTTTTGATTAAAGGCCACGTCTACTTTTCCTAAGAATTGTCCGTAGTCTTTTACCTGGGCGACAATCGTTGGTTCTTTCTTATTGACGACCTTTAATTTTTCAACAAGGGTGTGCGTGTGACCGCCAATGATTAAATCAATACCGTCTACTTTTTGAGCAAGCTCAAGGTCACGGTTATAGCCAATGTGTGTTAAAGCAATGATTTTGTTGATTTTTTCTTTTGTTTGAATCGTGTTGACTGTTTCTTTTGCTTTCTTGTATGCATCCTTGAATTGAATGTTAGGACCGCTGCTGGATGTAATGGCCGTGTCTTCAGTGGTTAAGCCGAATACAGCCACTTTTTCACCGTTTACATCAAGCAGGATGTATGGGTAAATCCCAGCTTCTTTTTTCTCACCAGCTTTAAATGTCGCTGGCTTTTTCACTAAGCCGCTCAATTGTTTTTCCTTAGAGACATCAACGTTTGATGACACAATCGGGAATGCAGGCTTTTCAAATTGATGACGGTTTTTCGCATCTACATCTGATGCATCACCTGTCAGGAATTGACGAAGAACAGAAGGACCTTTGTCAAATTCATGATTACCAAACGTCATGGCATCATATTTCATTAAGTTCATGAGTTTTAGGTCGGCAAGTCCTTGCCATTTTGTGAAATATAGGTCACCAGAGAAGACATCTCCAGCATCTAATAAAATGTTGTTCTTGCTTTCGGATCGAACTTCTTTAATCTTTGTTGCACGTCTTGCCGCATCATCAAGGTGTGCGTGTGTATCGTTTGTATGCATCACCGTTAAGTTCCAGTTGTCTGATGCAGGCGGTTCTGTTGTGCCATCCTCTTTAAAGGCTAGCTTGTACACGCCAAGACCATCTGTGCTGGCGTTACGAACAAAGTCTACGCTGCTTGATTTTTTAGCAAACGGCTTAGCCAAAAGAGAAGATTCGAATGTGACTGTTGCGCCCTTGACTGGTGCAATGGACCAGTTTTGATCCGCACTTGGATTGATGGTTTTTTGTTCGATAATATAATCCATCAGCACTTGGCGGTTCTCATCAGCTGAGGCAAGCACCACTTTATCTTGCGTCAGATGCGGGAAGCCCCCGCCGCCAGAAGCTCGATAGTTGTTCGTTACGACTAAAAATTCTTGATTGTCAGAGACTGGTTTCCCATTGTAGGACAGGTTTTTGATGCGGTTTGCATTCGCATTAACAAGAGTGCCTGTTGTGCTGTACTTAGCAGGCTGCGTCACATCGACTTGATAGGTGACACCATCGATCACATCAAAGTTATACGAGCGGTATTCTTCGTTTAAAATAGGCTGTTCATTTGAATTGTTTGGTTTGATCTGATTAAACTGTCCGGCAGACATCTCAAGCCAGTCTTTCACTTCATTGCCTTTCAGTTTGACAATCTGCACGGTGTTATCGTAAAGGTAGAGATCGCCGATGTTTTTAATTGCTAAATCACCTTTTGCGATATTTGTATAATAATTTACACCGTTTCGGCCGCCGGCTTTAAACGGGGCGCCTGCAGATAAAATCGGTAAGTTTTTGTATGACGTGTCCTTCATTTTTTCTTGTGCATACCATTTTTGTGCATCTGTCACAATTTGAATAGAAGGGTCATCCATCACTTGAGCAAAAAAGCTGTTAATGTCTGCTTCTGTTTTACCGACAGGTTTTCTCACATAATCAAGTGTGTTTTGATGCGTTGTTTGAATGGCATCTTTCACAGTGCTGTTTTGAGAGGTGACTCCTGCAACTGATTCAATCTTTCCTGTTCCGTTTGTGACCTTCCATTTGCTGCCGTCAGGCTCTAATGTTAAATCAATGACTCCGAGGTAGCTTCCCCAGTTTTTTGACATGACGACTGGAATGCCGTTGATCGTTCCTTTTGAGACATCGAATTTGTCGACGCCGCTATATTCAGCGCTTGGGAATGTGCCGTGCTGGTGGCCGGACACGATCGCATCGATGTCTTTCGTTTTTGTGGCAAGGTCAAAGATCATATTTTCTGATCCTTTAGGCGAAGCGGTTTTTTCAATTCCTGTATGGGCAAGAGCGACGATGATATCTGCGCCTTTTTCCTTCATTTCAGGAATGGTTTCATTGGCAGATTCGACGATATCCTGCACTTGAACTTGTCCATCTAAATGCTTCTTATCCCACGTCATGATTTGCGGTGGAACGAATCCTATGTAACCGACTTTCACAGTTTGTGAAGCTCCGTTTGCATCTTTAAAGGTTTTATCTTGGATCACATAAGGCGTAAAACGGTGTTCTCCATTTAGCTTTTTGACGTTCGCATTGACAATCGGGAAGTTAGCGCCGGCAATGGTACCATCAAGAAATGATAATCCGTAGTTAAATTCATGATTGCCAAGTGTTCCTGCATCGTACTTTAGTTTGTTGAGTGTATGAATAATGGGGTGAACCTTTGTTTGATTGATAATACTGTCTTTTTCATTTTTGTAAACGTATTCTCCAAGAGGGGTCCCTTGAATCAGGTCTCCGTTATCAACAAGGAGGGTATTTGGATTTTGTGAACGGTGCTTTTCAATCAGCTCGGCTGTTTTTGCCAAACCAAATTCATTTGTTTCTTTGTCGCTGTAATAATCGTAATTCATCATGTTCGCATGTACATCCGTTGTGGCTAAGATGCTGACTTTTACGGCATCGCCGTTTTCTATTGCTGCATGAGTAGGTACTGCTGGGAGAATGAGACTAATCATCATAATGGAAGTGAGCAGAATAGACAGGTTTTTCCTTCGTTTAGACCTATGTGCTTGCTTCTTCACCTGATCTCCGCCTTTCTAATTTTTTTGACCACAATACCTATTGTAGAAATGTTTCGTTAACTTTTGTAGTTATTTTTTGCAGATTATTGTAAAGATAACATAAATCATACGAATTGCCTTGTTGAGAGGATATAAATAAGTCTAAATGCTTATTTTCATCATAAGGGGTTTTCTGATCGGGATAGGATGTTTGATTTCAATGTACCCGGGTATAGTGTGTAGTGTAACGATAATCAAGCAGGAGGGTTTCTACATGGGTAAGAAAATTGCAGTTGTATTAACAGATTACTTTGAGGATGTTGAATTCACCGAGCCTGCAAAAGCCTTTAAAGATGCAGGCCATGAGATCACAGTGATTGAAAACGAAAAAGGAAAAACAGTGAAAGGGAAGCAAGGAGAAGCAGAAGTGAGAGTGGATGCGTCCATTGATAACGTGAAGCCTGAAGACTTCGATGCACTTCTGATTCCTGGCGGGTTCTCACCAGACATTCTGCGTGCAGATGATCGCTATGTCCAATTTACAAGAGCATTTATGGACGAGAAAAAACCAGTATTTGCGATCTGTCACGGACCACAGTTGCTCATTACAGCGAAGACGCTGGAAGGCAGAGGCGCGACTGGCTATACATCCATTCAAGTAGATATGGAAAACGCAGGCGCAAAATTCAAAGATGAAGAAGTTGTTGTTTGTCAGGATCAGCTTGTGACAAGCCGTACACCTGATGACATTCCAGCATTTAACCGTGAATCATTAAAACTGCTCGCAAAATAAGCAGTTTTGACAGGATAAACAAAGCCAGCACTTTGCGGGGTGCTGGCTCAGACCGTAGACAAACCC
>NZ_LRMO01000030.1:0-41231 GCF_019266135.1 Bacillus sp. F2HM | reverse complement strand
GTTTGTCTACACGCTGAAAGGACTGATTTCTCAGTCCTTTGATTATTTTTGCATATATAGTTGAAATAATTTCGTTTCTTCATCAATGGAACGCGCTCGATCAAATGCCGCTCTCACTGTCTTTGTATTGTTCATGAGCTCGTACATCATGGTCAGCACAAAGATAAAAGCTGCATTCCCATCAATGTAATCGTCCGGCGCCGAATAAGATGTAGCTCCTGCCTCTAAAAAAGCATCTGCTAGATTTTTCTCTCCTAGTGTGCAGCCTGTAGATATGACATGAACTCCTTCTAAGGAAGCATACCGCTTGATTTCATCCGCTCCAAAAGCAGTATCCCTAGGCTCTTCATCTTCGTATACATCTTCCCCTAATTCAGGCATGATAAATGCTCCTTCTTCACCATGAAACGATAAAAGAAGGTAATCTATTTCTCCTCTATTTCTACCAGATAACACATGAATCAGGTCATTTGGTCTTCCGATCCAATGCATATCGACTTTCGCACCGAAGTTTTCAAGTGCTGCACGCAGTGCAAAAGATTCCAGCTCACTATTGGGTCCTGCTGCTAACGTAATGCGCATGGCCTGTTGATTCACTTCTATCTCCTCCAGTCTATGATAAAAATAAAACCATTTTTTCCTCATCTGCATATGTATCAGCCCATTTTAACGCTTTTTCTTCGACAGCGTACGACTCAAATCCAACGGAGCGATAGAGGCGCTTTGCTGAGTGATTAGTTGTCACCACTGATAAATACACTTGCTCGATGTCCTGCTGTTCTTGCGCAAAGGAAAGAGCTTTCGTCATTAAAGCATTGCCTACTCCCATTCCGCGGGCATCAGCTGTTACATACATCGCAGTCAAATTCGCTTGGTGCTTTAACTTCTGCAAGGTTTCTTGGATGAGCGTGACTGCTCCCACAAGCTGCCCTTGATGAAAAGCGCCAAAAGTCCACATAGATTGAGTCGAAGCAAAACGCGCTTTATATTTGTCCTTTGTATTGATTTGCTCTTCCTCATAGCTCATCGCAAAACCTTCTGGATTTAATCGCAGCGCTTCTAGTCTGAGTGCTGCATATTCTTCAGCATCATCTGGGGTTAATAATCGAGTATTCAGAAAATCGCCTCCAAAGAATGATGGATAATTCCAATTTTATCTTGAATGGAGATTTTGATCAAAGAATATTGGGCTCTCTGAATCGCTTCCCCACCTGTAAAACAAGGTATTTCCGATCATCTTTACGTGTTTTATTCTAGCAAAAACGATTCTTTTTTCACTTATCTTCTCACTTTTTTTATATTAATCTATAACTAATTCATGAAAAAAATGAAAAAAAAGGATTGCGATGAACTAAAAGATACCTTAAGATATAATAGTAATAAAAATACAAAAAAGGGAGGAATTTGATATGACGGAAACAAAAAACGAAATCAAACTACATGTTCTTTTTGGTGCTTTAGCAGTAGGATTCCTTATGCTAGCTCTTTTTTCCTTCTCGCTACAAATGCTGCCCGTTGCTGATCTAGCAAAAGAATTTGGTATTCCGGGCAGTGTTGCAGCTGTTGTTCTGAACGTGGTTGAAGCGGGCGGTGCTGTTACAACAATTGTCTCCATTTTAACTGCTGTTGGATCGGGTGGTCTTTCTCTCATTGCAGCGGCTGGTAAAGAGACAATTCGTCAGTACCTTAAAAACGAAATTAAGAAAAAAGGCCGTAAAGCTGTTATTGCTTGGTAATTCAATTTTATGACCCAATAGAAGGAGACTTTGTTCTCCTTCTATTTAAATTTTTATGCAGGTGAGAAGATGTTATATCCATTATTATCACTACTTCTATCAATTAGAATGAAACAACAATATTCAAATCTAGCTCAGTTTATCATACGCAGGGTTCCATTTTTCAAATCGTTTTCTTCTACACAATACATATTATTTTCTTGCATTCTTGATACTTTATTAGGATGCCTGATTGTATTCGTTATTTCTTCATATCTTTACTCCCCGGTCTATCAAATAGAATGGGAAAGTGCTTTTGTGATATTTTTGTTCCTTTTCTCTATTGTCAAAGGAATTGAATCTTATAGAAGAACGCATATTCTTCCTTTTGAAGAGTTGATACAGCTTGCACCTGTTTCCGCAAGACACCTTTTTCAAACGCTTTTGTTTTCTGAGTTGGTATGGCTTCTATTTACGAGCTTGAGCACTTATTTGATCTATTTTCTCTTTCAATATTTCATTGCTCAAACACATGACTGGATATTCTGGTTGAAGCATCTCAATGTTATATTGACAGGCTTCTTACTTTTTATGGTCAGCAATAAGATATTTGGTGCTTACATCTATAACATTGTCGTAAAAAAAATTGGGATCATTCGTGTTCTTTTTTTCGCAAGCATCTCTTTACTTTCCTTCTTATTTGGAAGAGTTCTAATATCGAACATCATTTTCCCTTTTTATCACACCTTCCGACAACTTTTTCAATCAATTTCTTCGCTTGCAGAAGATGCGTTTTGGATTACACTTTCAAACAACTTGATGTCTTTATATCAGAATAATCTTCAGCAAATCCATCATGCTTTATTTTCACAGGATTCGGTATTTCTACAATTTCTAGCGCTTTTTACTTCACCTGTCACATTTTTCGTGGTGATATTAGCGGCAACACTCGTCATGAAGACCCCTGTTCGCTGGATTCCGACTGGAAAAGAGCATGATCAAAGCTCAAAACATTTTAGAGATTTATTTTATTGGTACTTTCAAGCACTTGATAAAATTCAAGGCTCGCTGTTTCAAAAGAATATGTTGATTCAAAAAGATCTTAAGGTGCTAAAAGAAAAAAGATGGCTGCTGTCTAAAGAGTTTTTTAATTATATGTTCATGTCATATGAAGCCTTCTTCTATGTCGGGGTTATGACCGCTTTGATCTCGATTATTGATCATCATACCTTGCAAGTTCAGCTATTATTCACATTAAATGTGATGATTTTAGCTAATCAAACATATGAAATGAGAATGCTGACCCCTTCTATATTTTCTTTAAGTGCTGAAAAAAAGAATATTTGGCTTTATGGACTTTCTCAAACATCTCTTATGCAGTTTTTCTTATCAAAAATCCAGTTATTTTATTGTTTATTTTCCATACCATCACTCTTTCTATTGTTCATTAATCTAACAATCATTAGTGTATATCAACTTTTTGATGTTCAGATGCTTATTCAATTGGTGGCATTGGGAGTTGGCTTTTTCATTTTTCCATTGATTCAGCTGTATTTGTTTCCATTCATAACAAAATTTAATTTTATTCACGAGCATGAAATAGGGACAACCAATGAAGAAATAGATGTTATTGATAAAGGACAGGCCTTTGCTAGGAATTTTCTCGTGTTGCCTTTCATGTACTATATGATTTTGACCTCTTTTCTACCTATTTTGCAGCATTCTACAAGTCTCGTTAGCGTTCTGTTTGCTTTATATTTTGTGATCGTTTCAGTGATTTGCTGGGTGTTATGCCGCAAGACCATCTATAAAGGGATTGAATATGTTGAAAAAAATAAAATATTTTTTATCGGAGAATAGACTGATTCTACGCCTCGGTTACCTCTACGCTGCTATCTTTATTGCAGCAGTGCTAATTGGAAGCCTTCTTCCTTATGATCAGATTCCTTATCTTAAAAAGGATGAAGAGATGTTTTTTCTATCTATTTTCTTAAACAATTTACAAGTTGGAATGGCGATATTAGGCATCGGAGCTTTTACAGGTGGGATCATGTCTGCAGGCATTCTTTTTTACAACGGCTACATTATTGGCAAACTCGTTCAGTATCTGATTGTCAATCACGAAGCGCAGCAGCTATTCACAGGACTCCTGCCTCATGCTTTTGTAGAAGTTCTTGGATTAATTCTGTTTTCAATCGTCAGCTCTTTTCCTTTTATTTATCTTTATCGATTTATAAAAGGAGAAGCAATTGAATTAAAAAAACTGATCCTAACTGTGCTTCAATTGATTTTTGCAGCAGCCGTTCTTTTATTCATAGCATCTCTTTTAGAGCAATACGTTAGCCATGTACATCTACCATAGAAGAAAGGGGAATGTGGTTCCATGGAGCTACTTCTACGACCTAAGCAATTTTTCAATCAGAATCAATCGATTAAAACCATTATAGGTCTTGTCTTACTATCATTATTTGTGTCGACTGTCTTTTTAACATTTTTTATTATTGATTTGTTAGTAGATGAACCTTTATCCACTGGGAAACAACTTGCCAGCATTGTTTTTATCTTTTTACTGACAATTCCGCTTTATTTCATTTTAAATTTTCTCAGTACTGTTCTAACTTCTATTTATATGTATTTTTTTCATAAAGCTTTTATTTTACGCAAAATGTATCTTGTTATTTTGGTTTATAATGCATTTCTTTTATTAGTGAATAGTGCAGCGATCTATTGTGTGATGGTGTTACAATTAGATCACTATTTTCTCTTGATTCAAATAGTTTCCTTCTTATTCAACTTATATCTTTTACGCATCCTTTATGATGGAATTATTTACTATGCTGAAGGATCAAAAAAAGCTGCCTTAGCAACTGTGATCTTGTATATGCTGGTGACGACTGCGTTTGTTATTGGAGGATTCATCAATGGCTAATCTTCAAGTGTCTCAGCTATCTTTTCACTATGAAACAACAGAAAAGACTTCTCCCCTTCTCGATCATGTGTCATTTGATCTGAAAGAAAGTGATCGAGCTTGTATTATTGGAAAGAACGGCAGCGGTAAATCGACACTTTTAAAGATCATCGCAGGTCTGCTTCCTTCAGCATCCGAAACGATTTTACTTAACGGGCAGCATCACCCTGGAACCGCTCAATATAAAAGTCTGGTAGCGTACATTCCAGATAAACCTTTAGTCTATGATGCGCTCACTGGTTTGGAGCATATGGAGCTTATCCAGTCTTTATGGAATATGAAAAAGTCGGAAAAGGTTTTATACAAAGAGACCTTTCTATCGCTTTGTGATGCATTTGATTTAACTCATGCCCTAAAAATGCCTGTCAAACAGTATTCATTGGGCATGAGATATAAACTTTTTTTTAATAGTATGGTGGCAAGATCACCAGAGCTGATTATTCTTGATGAGCCTTTTACCTCTCTTGATGAAGCCTCTCAAATACAATCGATTTCTTTATTAAAAAAAGAATTCTCACATCGATGTGTTTTATTTACAAGTCATCAGCGCTACCTTTATTCAGAATTAGGAAATCGTTTCTTCCAGCTCGATCAAGGACAATTAAATGAAATGGAACGTTAGACATACAAAAGGCATCCCATAAAAGGATGCCCCTTCATTACCACTTACAGCGCTTCACCGGACGGCAGCAAGGGTTTTTGATATCACTGCCGCAATCGTATTCTTCTACAATATACTCGTTGTGAGTCGATTCAGTGACAGGATAGTAGTTTTCTATTCTTTTAATGTTTTTATTGACGTTTGTGATATGCGTTGGATGAATTTTTCTGATCGTTTGTTCATTCGTTCTTGTGTTGACAATTTGACGTGTAGGGAAAACAACCGTTTCTTCTCGGCGAGGTCCAAAGAAGAAATCATCTAATCGATTTCGGCTCATCTTAACACCCCTTCAAGTTGTCTTTCACTTACACTCTATCGTATGTTAGAGTTATCTTTCGTGATTAGATGCATGTCTATTCTTAAAGAAATCCACTTTCTATCTAGTTTTCTCTTTATTTACAAAAGGACAATTTTAACATATTATACAAATGATATATTGAGAAGATAGGACATCCATGAAAACAAAACATCAGCTCTTTTTATTCAATGCATTTTTTCCACTCATTATCAAATAAGAGGTGAACGATATGATCAACACGACACAGCCATTCGAACGAAACAAGCTAGACATTGCACTTGAACTAACTCAATTGCATCTGAATCAATATCAAACAAATCATCCTGATCAGCTGAGTGAAATCTATGCGAAATATTACGCGCTGCTTGAAGTGCTGGATTTGTCTTCCTATGATCAATTGATTGATTTACTGCCAAATGAGCTCAAACAGACGCTTGAGTAAAAAAACCATCTACCCACATGGGATAGATGGTTTTCTTTATTTATACACGTGCAGCCATATCGGTTTCGATTTGCTCTAAGCTTCTTCCCTTTGTCTCGACTAGCACAAATCGGGTGAATAACAGCCCGATTAAGCAGATGACTCCGAATGAGGAGAAAATGACCCCAAAGCTGAATTGATCAGCCAGAATAGGGAAAACGAGTCCAACTGCTAACGATCCGGTCCAGTTAAAGGCAGAAGAGATACCTGCTCCGATACCTCTGACAGAAAGCGGGAAGATTTCGCCGATGATGATCCAGGTGATCGGTGCCCACGAGAAGGCATAGCACAAAATAAAGCAGCAAAGTGAAATCAATGTTACCCAGTTTAAAATTCCTTCACTGACGCCAAGTGCCCCTAATGCGGCGGGAGCAAAGAAAGAAAGGGCCATGCCCGATCCTCCTACGGTGAGAATCGTTCGGCGGTCGAAGCGGTCAACAAATTGTAAAAAGATCACGGTCGTGACGACAAAAATGACACCGACAATGACGGTAAAGCCTGCGGCGACCTGCGGCGCAAGGCCTACATTCCGAGCGATACTCGTTGCATAATAGACAATGGAGTTTGCGCCTTGAATTTGCTGAAGGGTTGCCATTCCAACCCCAATGAAAAGAGCCATTCTGAATTTCTTTTGAAACAATTCACGAATACCCGAGCGTTCTTCTTTGGCGACTTCTAAAATTTCCTGCATTTCTGATTCGATTTCTTCACGAGAAGAACGCAGTGATCCTAATACTTCCCGTGCTTTATGAGCCATTCCGTGTTTAATCAAATATCTCGGAGATTCAGGAAGCTTCAGCATACCAATATAAAGCACGATCGCAAATAAAGCGGCACTTCCCAGCATCCAGCGCCAGCTGTCCGGGATGGGCTCAAACACAAACGCGACAATATAGCTGAGCAATAGTCCAGTTACAATCATGAGCTGATTGAGCCCAGATAATTTCCCGCGGATTTTAGCAGGAGCGATTTCAGACATGTAAGCCGGAACCAAAGATGAAGCTGTTCCTACTGCTGTCCCTAAAAAGATTCGAGCGATGGTGAGTGAAATCTCTTCTGGTGCGACAGCTGATCCGATCGCCCCGACAAAAAAGATCACGGATGAGACCAAAATGAGTTTTCTGCGGCCAAATTTATCCCCTAAGAGACCGCTTAAGATGGAGCCAATAATGGCCCCTCCCATTAATGAAGAGACAACGATTCCAAGCCATAATGGGCTGAGCTGAAATTCTTCCTGAATATGTCCTTCTGCCCCTGCAATAATACCAATATCATATCCAAATAAGATGCCTGCAAAGGACCCGAAAAAGAAGATAAATTTGCTTGACACTTTTTTCTCCAAGTGGATGACCCCCTCACTTAATTAACCGCTTTCATTTCACCCAGTGCTTCTACTGTTGTAACCAGTAGAAGACCTTTCCCCATTCTATAAAACCACATATTCTGCATCGACAAGCTTTGCAAAATGAACAATTTGATCAACCGTTAAATTGAGAGACACGACTGTATGATGCCCCCCGCCTTCTTTAATCCATGCTTTGACGCCATCCTGAAAATTCGGTTTGATTTTCCACAATACACGCGCAACTGGTAAATGAGGTGCTGCTTCCTTTGGCTCAAAGGCTTCGACTTCTTGTATCAGCCATTTGAAATGAGTTCCAAAATCTGCTATGGAGACAACGACACCATCGCCTGCTTTTCCATCGAACACAAGACGCGCTGGATCTTCCCGGTTTCCGATCCCAAGTGGAGACACGACAATGACAGGTTTTGTATGGGCGAGCGCTGGATCTACTTCCAGCATATGAGATTGCAGCACTGCTTCCTCTCCAGACGTCATTTCATACGTGTAGTCCTCCATAAATCCAGTGGATTGATGATGACTCATCACCTTTAATAAGCGGTCCAGTGCGGCCGTTTTCCAATCACCTTCCCCAGCAAAGCCGTATCCCTTTGCCATCAGCCGCTGTACCGCAAGTCCAGGCAGCTGCTTCATCCCATGTAAGTCTTCAAAGTTTGTTGTAAAGGCATTATAGCCGCCTTCATCTAAGAAACGTTTGATGGCGATCTCATATCGCGCCTGCACCTTGACACTTTTTTCCCACTCTTCAACTGAATACGTTCCATAATTCACATCATATTGCGTTAAATACTCAGCAAATAATGCATCTACCTCTTCGTCTTCTACTGCATTTACATATTCGACGAGATCGCCTATTCCAAAGTAGTCAACGGTCCATCCTAATTGAATCTGCGCTTCGATTTTATCGCCTTCTGTCACAGCCACATGCCGCATGTTGTCACCAAACCGGGCTACTTTGATGTGAAAGCTCTCATGATAGGCAGCCGCAACGTCCATCCAATCAGCAATTTGCTGCTGCACTTCCGGCTTAGACCAATGACCGGTCACAATTTGGTTTTGTTTATTTAAACGTGCATTGATATAGCCATATTCTCTGTCTCCATGTGCGGATTGATGGAGATTCATATAGTCCATGTCGATCGTGTCCCACGGAATCTTTTCATAATATTGTGTAACAAGATGCAAAAGAGGCTTTTGCAAAAGACTAGTGCCGCGTATCCACATTTTTGCTGGAGAAAATGTATGCATCCACGTCATCACACCGACAACTTCATCGCGATAATTGACCTCTTTCATAAGCTTTGTGATTTGATCGGCACTGACAGCCAGTTTCTGCAAGATCACTGGATAAGGAAGCAAACCGCTCTCATTTAAAGCATCCGTCATCTTTTGTGCATCTGCTTTTACTTTTTTCAGTGCTTCATCACCATATAAATGTTGTGACCCAACGATAAACCAAAACTCTTTTTTCAGGCTTGTTAACATAGATATCCCTCGTTTCTTTATGTTGAAGGTTTTTGTCCGTAATACGCATGCTTTCCATGTTTTCTTAAGTAATGTTTATCTAAAATTCGCTGCGGCAATGGCTCAGCAAATTCGTTCAATTGCTTGGCAAAAAGGTTCATTTTGGCAACTTCATCTAAAATCACACTGTTTGTGACCGCACTTTTTGCATCCTTCCCCCATGTAAACGGACCATGCCCTTGAAGCAATACACCCGGCACCGCCATGACATCTAGGTTTCTTTTCTCAAACGTTTCGATGATCAGCCGGCCGGTCTCTACCTCATAACCGCGATTGACTTCTTCTTCTGTAAGAAAACGAGCGCACGGAACGGCGCCGTAAAATGTATCGGCATGTGTTGTGCCCATTGCTGGTAAATCAAGACCTGCCTGCGCCCAAACGGTTGCCCACATAGAATGGCTATGTGAAATGCCCCCTATTTCCTCAAAGTGTTTGTAAAGAACTGCATGTGTAGCTGTATCTGACGAAGGACTGAATTCTCCTTCCACCACTTCACCGTCAAAGTTCACCACGACCATATCTTTTGCTGATAGCTGGTCATACGCTATGCCGCTCGGCTTAATCACAAACAAACCACTGTCACGATCACATGCACTGACATTGCCCCATGTAAATTTCACAAGTCCGTATTTTGGCAAATCTAAATTTGCTTGATACACTTCTTCTTTTAAGCGATCTAGCATACCGTCGTCACTCCTTTCTTTGGCAGCAGATGCGCTACTGCCGCTTCTTCAATCGGAAGCCCCTTTTGATAGCGCTTTAAAAATTCATCAAAGCCTTTGACATCGAGTGGATCGGGCTCCATGAGTTCTTCTGATGTATGGGCAAATACTCGTTGGGTAAGAAATTCAGCCAATGTTTGCTGCTGATGATGGACCATATATGAAGCAAGGACCGCCATCCCAAACGCACCACCTTCTCCCGCTGTTGAAACGACTGATACAGGTGTATTTAGCGCTGCGGCAACCATTTTTTGTCCAACGAGCGGTGTTTTAAATAATCCCCCATGTCCTAGTAAGCGGTCAATCACTACATGTTCCTGTTCCTTTAACCGGTCCATGCCTATTTTCATAGCACCAAAAGCGGAGAACAAATGGGTGCGCATGAAATTAGCGAGGTTAAAGCGGCTTTCAGGAGACCTGACAAAAAGAGGTCTTCCTTCTGGCAGTCTCGTAATATTTTCACCAGAGTAATAGCCATAGCTTAAGAGACCGCCGCCATCTCGATCTGCTTCTAAAGATTGCTGCAATAACGATTCGTATAACCTTTCTGACTCCACTTGCATGCCTAGTGCTTCAAATGCCTCTCTGAATATATTCATCCAAGCGTTTAGGTCACTTGTACAGTTATTCGCATGAACCATGGCAACTGGCAGTCCATCCGGTGTCGTGACAAGATCCACTTCTGGATACATACCTTTTAGATCCTGCTCCAGGACAATCATGGCAAAAACCGATGTCCCAACAGAAATATTCCCGGTCCGTCTTTCTACACTGTTTGTTGCCACCATTCCCGTTCCAGCGTCACCTTCCGGCGGGCAAAATGGAATGCCTGGCTGCAAATGTTTTCCTTGATCCAAAATGGCTGCTCCTGCTGCCGTTAACACGCCAGCTTCTTCGCCTGCTAAATAGACACGCGGCAGAAGGTGGCGAAGCTTCCACGGATAGCCTTTTTCTGCAATCAATGTTTCAAATTGCTGGAGCATTTCTTCATTGTAGTCCTTCGTTTGTTCATCAATCGGAAACATCCCTGACGCATCGCCAATACCAATGGCCTGCTTACCGGTTAACAGCCAGTGAATATATCCAGACAAAGTGGTCATATATTCTAATCGGGATAGATGTTTTTCATCTTCTAATACCGCTTGATACAAATGGGCAATGCTCCATCTTTCTGGAATATGAAATTGAAATACGTCTGTCAGCTTTTGACTCGCCTCGATGGTCGTTCCGTTCCGCCATGTTCGGAACGGAACGAGAACCTCTCCTGTATAATCACATGCTACATAGCCATGCATCATCGCTGATACCCCGATTGAGCCTATCGTTTGAATGGTCACATCATACTTTTGCTCGGCCTGTTCTTTCATCTCTCGATAAGCCACTTGCAGACCTGTAATGATATCAATTAAGTTGTACGTCCATATTCCATCCTGGAGAAAACTTTCCCATTCATATGCACCTTGTGCAATTGGCTGAAATTCCTCATCTATTAAAATCGCTTTAATTCGTGTTGAACCAAATTCAATGCCTAAAGATGTCCGTCCTTCTTTCAAGGCTTTAGCCGTCTCTTTGTGATTCACTCTACGTTCACCCCCATTTTTGATAGCGGTTTCAATTTTCTTTTTCGAGATTCATTGATTCTCTGGTACAATCACAATATAATATTTGTACGTACATATGTCAATAATAAATATAGTTGTACATACACAAAGCGACAAAAATCTTCATTTTTCTGAAGGGGTCATGACAGAAAAGGAAAGCGCCTGTTTTTGATCCGACAACCATGTTAAAATATGTCCATACAATTTCTTCTCAATCCGAGTAGATGATCAACTGAGAAAGAAGTGAAACGATGAAAAAGAAGTACCAGATCATTATTGATGATATAAAAAGCAAAATACTCACAGGGGATTATCGGATCGGGGAGCGTATTCCAACCGAATCAAGCCTGCAAGACATGTATCAAGTAAGCAGACATACAGTTCGAAAAGCCATTTTGGAATTGTCCAGCGAAGGATTTTTGCGCAGCGAAAAAGGTTCAGGCACATTTGTGACCAATCAATATCAAACAAAACCTGCGGGACATGCACATATGAAAACAATTGGGGTCATTACAACATACATATCCGATTACATTTTTCCTTCTATCATTCGAGGCATTGAAAGCCGATTAAACGAAGAGAACTATTCCTTGTTACTGGCAAGTACAAATAACGATGTTGAGCAGGAGAAAAAAGCGCTGGAAATGATGCTGTCGTTTGGTGTGGACGGACTTATTGTCGAGCCGACGAAAAGCAATTTATATAATCCAAACATTTCGTACTACTTATCCTTTAAAGAACAGGATGTACCGCTCATTATGATCAATGCCTATTATGAGCAGCTAGAGGTTCCTTTTCTCTGTTTAGATGATGTGAAGTCCAGCTATTTAGCCACAAAAGAGCTGATCACCTCGGGCCATCAACAAATTGGACTTATTTCAAAAACAGATGATTTACAAGGAAAATATCGGATGAAGGGCTATATTCAAGCGCTAGGTGAAGCTAAACTTAATTTCCTGCCTGAGCATGTGCTCTTTTTCGATACAGAATCGAAGCAGCATTTGGGGGAGCAAATTCACACATTCCTGATGGCGCACCAGCATGAGCTGACGGCCCTTGTTTGCTATAACGATGAGGTGGGTTTAGAAGTAGCCAATGTATGCAGCGAAATCGGGCTGTCCATTCCAGATGATCTCTCGATTATTGGACAGGATAATTCGTATATCGCCCAGAAAAATGCCCATGTGAAGCTGACAACACTGACCCATCCTCAGGAGCAAATGGGCCGTGATGCAGCAGACTGGATGATTAAAAAAGCACAAGGGAAAAAGAATCTCCCTGATCAAACGTTTTACGAGCCTGAATTGGTTCCAGGTGAAACGATCAAACGATTAAAATGAGCCCCTACTCCATGTGGCTCATTTTATTTTAGATTCCAGCATAAGGCGTGAATGGGTCGGATCGCTGAAATGAAAGACATGTCCTCATCCTTAAACAATAAAAAATCCCCATCTTATAAAAAGATAGGGAACATATCTATTATGCCTCTTCTTTAGGGGAAGGCACCGCACATACGCCATCTGCACATGCTGCTTCAAATGAATTGGCAGACGCTTTCTCTGCTTGAGCTGCTTCCTCTGTCCAAGCTGTTTCAAGTGCGCGCAGGAACGTATCGGCTGGCTGCGCACCTGCAACTGAATACTTGTCATTGATCAAGAAAAACGGAACAGCATTGATACCAAGCTGTCTCGCTTCTTGTTCGTCTTTTCGGACATGATCGGCAAATGCTTCGCCGCCCAAAACTTGCTGTACTTCCTTTTCATCAAGACCTGCTTTTTCTGCAATTTGTAAAAGGGTTTGACGATCACCAACATGCTTTCCATCTGTAAAATATGCTTGAAACAGCTCTCCCATAACGAAATCGCCTTTCCCCATTTGACCAGCATATTGCGCCAATCGATGGGCATCAAAGGTGTTTGTCAACACGAGCGGATCGAATTGAAAATCGATTCCTTTCTCTTTACCAGCCTGCTTCACCTGCTCATTCATTGCCATGGCCTGGCTGCGGCTCATGCCATATTTTTTGACGAGCATATCGTGAACGTCATGATCGACATCAACAGGTGCATGTGGATCAAGCTCAAAGCTTTTAAACTCTATCTCTACCTGTTCCTTCTCTGGGAATTGTTCTAGCGCTGTTTCCAGCTGTTTTTTTCCTATATAACAAAAAGGACAGGCGATATCTGACCAAATTTGTACTTTCATGTTCATCTTCCTTCCGTGCTTGCACTTTTTCTTTAACGATGTAACAATTATAGTTACATCAAATAGATGATGTCAAGATTCTGATCTTGTTTTAAATGAAAAAGCCTCTCCTTTTAAGAAAGGAAAGGCTTTGAAAATACCTATTCTAAATTTGCATGGTGACCGTACATTGTATGTGTGTCGAGCTCTTTTATTTCCATTAACCTTAAAATGACCGCATCGTATGTCAGAAGAAGCGACTGCTCAAATAGTGAGCCCATTGGCTGAATGGTATGATGGTTTCCTTCCTGTTGATCCTTCGGTGCACCTGACAATAAGATGACTTCATCCGATAGATCAGCTAAAGGTGACTCAGCAGAAAGCGTGAACGCTGCCACTTTTCCGCCAATTGCTTTTGCCTTTTTTGCAAGGACAAGCAAAGACTCTGTGCGGCCAGAGCCGCTCCCGACAATCAATAGATCCTCTTCTGTAAAGGAAGGCGTATTCGTTTCTCCAATTACATATGCCTTGACGCCAATATGCGTAAGTCTCATCGCAAACGATTTTCCCATCAAGCCAGACCTGCCTGCACCTGTCACAAAGACTTTTTGTGCGGATAAAATACTTGTAACCAGATGCTCTGCTTGTTCGTCTTGAATGTCTGACGAATGCTCAGAAAGTTCATTTAAAATGACTTTCACATAGTCGCTGGTCTTCATGATTGTGCGATCAGCTGCTTCATTTGTGCAGCCACTTCTGCTTTATTGTCCTGACTTGCGATACCGCCGCCGACAATGATTAAATCAGGGTTTAATTTCACGACTTCAGGTAACGTATCAAGCTTAATTCCTCCTGCAATCGCTGTTTTCGCCTGTTTGACAACTTGTTTAATCGTCATAAGGTCAGCAAATGAGTTTTGACCAACCGCTTGCAGATCATAGCCTGTATGCACACAAATATAATCGACCCCAAGCGCATCCAGCTCTTTTGCACGGGCTTCAATATCTTTGATACCAATCATATCAACTAGAATTTGTTTTCCTCTTGCTTTCGCTTCTTTCACCGCTCCTTGAATAGACATATCTTCTGCCGCTGCAAGAATGGTGACGATATCTGCTCCTGCTTCGGAGGCCTGCTGCACTTCATAGCCGGCAGCATCCATAATTTTCAGATCAGCGAGTACACGTAAATTCGGAAAAGCCTGCTTGACTTCTTTTACAGCACGAAGCCCTTCGTTAATTACAACAGGTGTCCCGATTTCGACCACATCAATGGATGCTTCTACTTCTTTGATCAGTTCAATCGCTTCTGGTATATTCACTAAATCTAATGCTAATTGTAATTTCATCAACTTTCACTCCCGTTTTTCATTTCATCTTCAAGAGCTCCGCGGTTGATGCATCTTGAACGATGAAATGAGTATAACAACAGGGTGGACGCAATCCAAGTACGCACTTTTTTTTTACATACTATACTTTTTCGCATATGGTTACAAAAAAGATACTGTCCTTTGGCCAGTATGTCAGTGTGATTGAAAAGAAGACAAAGGGCTAAAATAAAGTAATTTTAGCCCTTTGTCTACAATCGGTGATATGACTATTTATCGTCCTTTAAAAAATTGCTGTCGAGATATTGTTTTCCCCAATCATACATCGCCTCTAAAATCGGCATTAAGCTTTCTCCTAATTCTGTGAGAGAATACTCAACCTTTGGCGGAACGACAGGATAAACCTCCCGGTGCACAATGTGATCTTCCTCTAATTCTCTTAGCTGATTGACGAGCATTCTTTGCGTAATCCCAGGCATTAACGACTTTAACTCACCAAAACGTTTTGTCCCTTCTCTGCCAAGGTGCCATAAAATCAGCATTTTCCACTTACCGCCGATAATATTCAGCGTCAGCTCTTTTTCGCAGTTGAACACTTTATTTTCCATTCGTGATGACAACAACATACACTCCTTTAATATCAAACCACTTTATCATTATACTGCGGCAAAAAGAATTGCCCGAGCATACGGTCTTCGTTATTGATTTTGTTTTTTGACAAAAGCCATCACAGCCTCTGTCATTTTTTGTGCTTCTTTTGGCGCTCTGTCTGATCCAAACCATTTGTTCAGGTCACTATGGCTTAGCGTATGAACCCGAAAAACAAACCGAGAGCCTTTATCATGATTTAGTTTTTCTGCAAATCGGTACACCTCAGGATTTTCCCAGCCCGTCACCAAATAGACAGGCGGTACATTCGCTTGATTCATATAAGTGACAGGTGATGCCTTTGTCCAGTTCTTCTCTTGTTTGCCAAAGACTTTTTTGTACGATGGGATGGCTTGTATAAATTGATTGAGGTTTAACGGCCCATCTAAAATCACGATGGAATTGATCGCTTTTGGCGACAGCCCCACACGTTTTAAGTAGGTCGAATCTGTGGCAACCAGCGCCGTCAAATGACCGCCCGCTGAGTGACCCATGACATTGATTTTTGATGAATCGATTTGATATTCATCCGCATGATCCTTCACCCATTTAATGGCATTTGCCGTATCATCTGCCATCTGCTCGTAGTTAGCATCAGGGTGAAGCCTGTAATTCATCGAAACAAACACATACCCTTGACCTGTAAAATAATCAGCCTTTGAAGCGACTCTATTCTTATCGCCGCCTGTCCAGCCTCCGCCATGGAGATAGATCATGACTGGATGCTTTTTCTTTTTGTCTTCACCTTTGCCCTTTGGCATGTACATATCGAGTGTTTGCTGTTTGTTTTGTGTGTCTGCATAATGGATATTGGTAGTCGGCTTAGGCTGGTTGAAACGGAACACAAAGAATGCGCATACCAATAAACCAGTGATGACCGCCGCAAATAAGAGCCATTTCATGATTCGATTCAATGTCATTGCACCTTTCTATGTTGGGATGGGGAAGTATGTTTAGCAGATATGGTTAGCAGATATGTAGATAAACTAGCACGATTCAATCAATACTTCTTGTATGACTTAAACCGCTTGGCAATAAAATGGAAAATACTGTTATTCAAAGTCTTCGTCAAAGTAATTGATGTTTTTCCAGCCTCTATCCAAGAGCCAAATGTCCAAGTGAAGACTAGAATCATCTGTTAAATCCAAATCTTTATTTGAACAGATGATACATTGGTGAATTTTAGATGTATCTTTACTTGATATGCCTTAGATTCATATGAGGATGTGCAGAGCAATACATTTAATCAAGTCGTAATGTTCATTATACTCTTTAAAGTAGTGAAATACATTTAATTGCTTAAGATGATAAATTAAATCAATTTAAATAAATAATAAACAAAAGCTGTCAAGTATCCTTGACAGCTTGGCATTCATTGAAATGTTCAAATTGACGTTTCTATATAATTTTTAAACGAGGTAAAGTTAGCTTTCTTTTGAAAACCTGTTAGAGTCTGTTTATCTCCGGTAAAAATAATATCTGAAGAATCAAAGAAACCTATTTCAAATTCTGCTTGAGGAATAGTAGGTACATAATTCTCACTCCAATAGTCTTCATTGTCATAAATCTCAGGAACGTCAAATATTTCAAAATGATTTATTTTAGGAGGCAAAGCAGTAAAAACAGCAAATGTAAATGACATGTCAAATTCCTCCAATAAATTTTTGAGTTTATCACCTTTAATCAACAAACATTCAATACTATGCGTCAAAGATGTATGCTCAACATATTCATTATCATTAAAAATTTGGGTATCTGTCATATCACTTAATAACCAGTTATAATTTTCCACATTCAATTCTATCTTTTTGAAAAGATTATTAATTATAAACAGTTCATTTTCTTTTTCCAAAACAATTCTCACTTTTCATCACCTCTATTACTTGACTCTTTCCCAATGGCCCCTTTTAGACTTTCCATTTGTATGTGTCCACCTATGTTTATGGGGAACAACTGGATGCTGTTTCGCATTACCATGATTGGAATAATCAATATCATAAATTGCACGACCTTTACTATCATATTTTCTTTTCTGGTGAATTTTTTTATTTTTAATGTAATATACGCTGCTATTCTTTTTACCATTTTTAGGACCAGGTGGTTTACTAAATGTAACATGTATTTTACTTTTCTTTATTTTCCCTTTATATCTTTTTCCTTTAGATTTTTTTACTAATTTGTAGCTTTTAACTGCTTTATAAACTCTGTTTGCACCTTTAAATATCTTCCCAGGTCCAAAATTAGATGCTGCTGCTAAAGCTGCACCTTTCCAGCCTTTACCCGATTTATAAGCTTTGTATCCATCATATACCGCAAATCCTGCATTGACAACAAACCATACCCAATGGCCGTCTGGGTCCACATTCATGACTGGGTTGTTGTTTCCATAGGTATATCCGTTTTGATCTAGTGCATCTCCATCGCTTCCTGGGTCTGTATCTAGTGAAAGGAATACGCCGTTTCTCGGTTCATAGTAGCGGGCGATTAAATAGTAAAGTCCTGTTTCTTCGTCGAAGCGGTAACCTGCATAGCGATATGGGTTGCCTTTTACTTCTTCATCTTCTTTTACCTTTGTTGGGACGCCCCATGTATCGTATTCGTACTCAGCAACGATTTTTCCTGCACTGTTTGTGATGGCTATGACATCACCGTGTGCATTGTAGTGATAGAAATATTTTTTCCCGTTTTGTGTGAAAGCAAGGAGTTGTCCACTGTCACTTGTCACTGTATGTGTATGCTTTTTTGACTGCGTTCATCGGTTTCGTATAAAATAGTCATGCTGTCCGCGTCATAAAAATAAATTGTGTCTTTACCAAATTAATTAAAACAGCTATCAAATATACTTGACAGCTGTTTTTGTTTATTATTTTAGTTTAAAGATTCATACTCCTTTTATAAGCTTATTAATCAAAATCCTAATTTTTTCATGAAAGTCTAAGCATTCACTTAATTCTTGATATTTTAAAATTTCACTTTTATAATTACTAAAATGTGGATAATGTTCATAGAACGTTTTTTTTAACATTTCTCTTTGATACCTAGGTATTTTTTTATCTTCAATTATATAATTTAAACTTCCAGTTATTAAAGCGAAAAATTCATAAAATTCATCTAAAGAAGTATTTGTTTCTTCTTCAAAATCGTACATATCATTTGGAAACGGACCATGTAATAATACATAATATTTTTTGATTTCATCTAATGTTTTTTGATCAATATTATATCTTTTAAAAAATTTCATCCATATTCAGGCCCTTCTATATTGTAGAAATTAAAATTAACGCCGTTTCTTTTTCTTCCAATTATTATTCCAAAATGTAACTACCTTTCCACTCCTTGTATAATAACCACCCTTTTTTCCATTCTTAATCCTGTATCCTTTTTTTCCAGTAGATAGTATTACTTTTTCGCGTAAATGCTTATTAGATCGATAAAATGCTCTAGCAACTTTTGTATATCTTTTTTTACTGTAAGATTTACCATTTCTCA
This sequence comes from Bacillus sp. F2HM, assembly GCF_019266135.1. NCBI lineage: Bacteria > Bacillati > Bacillota > Bacilli > Caryophanales > Bacillaceae > Bacillus > Bacillus sp. F2HM. Next base: position 22,250 of record NZ_LRMO01000030.1, on the reverse strand, counting down.
CAATATGTTTATTATGATGATAGTCCAACGACTTTCTTTTGGATTTAAATGTTCCTTTATACCAATGTCTTGAGGTAGCCCATTTTCCGATTTTTTTTGTTAATTTTAACTTTCCACCACCTACAAATCCTGATGCGGCTGCAACTGCTGCACCTTTCCAGCCCTTGCCTGATTTATAAGCTTTGTATCCATCATATACCGCAAATCCTGCATTGACAACAAACCATACCCAATGGCCGTCTGGGTCCACATTCATGACTGGGTTGTTGTTGCCATAAGTATAGCCGTTTTGATCTAGTGCATCTCCATCGCTTCCTGGGTCTGGGTCAAGTGATAGGAATACGCCGTTTCTCGGTTCATAGTAGCGGGCGATTAAATAGTAAAGTCCTGTTTCTTCATCGAAGCGGTAACCAGCATAGCGATATGGGTTTCCTTTTACTTCTTCATCTTCTTTTACTTTAGTTGGAACTCCCCATGTATCGTATTCGTACTCAGCAACGATTTTTCCTGCACTATTTGTGATGGCAATGACATCACCGTGTGCATTGTAGTGATAGAAATATTTTTTCTCGTTTTGTGTGAATGCAAGGAGTTGTCCACTCTCACCGTATGTGTATGTTTTTGTGACTTCGTTGTCTCCATCTGTTTCGTATAAAACATTCAGGCTGTCGCCGTCATAAAAGTAATTGGTGACTTTTCCATTCACTGTTTTTTGAATTCTATATCCACGCTCATCATATTTGTAAGTGACAAATGGCTTGTCTTCGCCTTTTTTCTTGATGGCCGTTATGTTATCTTCTGCATCCCATTCATAAAGGAATTGTCCGTCAGACGTTCGGTTGCCATTTTTGTCATAAGTTAAAGTCTCATCATTTACCTTTGTCAGTTGGTTCATGATGTTGAATGATGCGTTGATTGTTTTTTTAGTGCCATTTTTTTCAGTCGTGACGGTTTTTCTGTTTCCAAACCCATCATATGTGTACTCAATGACCGTGCCATCTGGATGAGTTTCTTTGATCAATTGATCTAATTTTCCATATTCATAACGAATCTTCCCGTTGCTTCCTTGATCAATCGTTATTCTGTTTCCATTTTGATCATATTCGTAAGCTTCGTTTAAGATCGTTGTGCCTTGGTTTGTTCCAATATGCAAATCATTAATTAAATTGCGCTCATCATAAGCAAAGCTAGCACCACTGCCGTTACCTGTAATAAAGGACTGAACATTTCCATTTTCATCATAATCAAACGAATACGTAGAACTCGAATCCTTCATTTGCGTCATTTGATCAAGCTTATTATAACTGAATTGGTTCGTCCCTTTTTGATTTCCGTGTGTCCATTCAAAGGATTTCAGTTTATCTGAATCGATTGGATACGTCCAAGTTTGGCTGCTGCCTCGCTCTGTTAACTTTGTGATGCGGTTTTGTTGGTCGAACGTTCTGTTTTTGGTTGTGTTTTGTTCTTTGTTGACAACCGTTGTTTCGTTTCCGTTTTTATCATAGCTAAAGTGATATTTTTCTGTTCCATTGTATGACTTTGATTTCACTCGGTCTGTTCCATCATACGTGAGAGACACTTCATGTCCATTTGCAGAAATGGTTTTAATTAAGTTGCTATTCGCATCATATTCACTTTTCAACACATTCCCTAATGGATCAATGGTTTTTGTCAATTTACCCATCAGATCGTATTCAAACTGATACGTCTGATCTGACTCTGCACGAATGGTTTTCGACTGTTCATTGCCCTCTTTATCGTAGGTTCTCACAATGGATGTCCCGTTAGATAAAGTGATTTTCTTCAGCTGATCAGCCTGGTCATATTCGAATGTTGTTTTTTCGCCTTTCGCATCGGTTTCAGAAAGTTTTTTGCCTGTTTCATCGAAGGCAGATTGAGATGAGTAACCAAGCTCATCCTCTTCTTTAACAGCATAATTTCCTTTCTCGTCGTAAGTGGTTTTCGTTAACAAGCTACCTTCTACTAGACGGATATCATCAAACCAAACCGTTCCAGTCGCGCTTTTTTGGAATACAATCTGAACGTCGACTTTTTTCAATGGTTTTGTTTTTGGTATGACAACCGCAGCTCGGTTCCATTCTTGTGTACCAGTTGGGAATTTCGCATTAAACGTTCCTGTTGTGCCATCTGTATACGTAACGGACGCTTGAAGTGAGTAATCATTTTCATTTGAAGCTTTGACATTTTCAGCCTTAGACATCCCAGTCAATGTGACATACACAGATTGATCATTCGCACTTTGTTCAATCGGTACAGATTGTTTATAGATGGCATTCGCTTGAGTTGAAGAGGTTCTTATCATTTTTAACGAAACGTCATCGTTAAAGCCTTCTTCATTATCTAATGAACCACCTGTTCCTATCCAACTTGTTGTTTTATCCGTAAAGGAATTATTTTTGACTGGATTATAACTTGATGAAACTTCGCCTTTTTCCAGCTGAATCTCATCAAACCAGGCTTTTCCTTTTCCAGTTTTATCTCGATGATCCACTTCCATATAGATCACAGCTTTGCCTGCATGAGATGGCGTCGTAAACGAAACTTGGCGTTTTGTCCAATCGTTTTTGCCTGATAATGTGCTGTAGCCGTTGCTGATCCATTGAATTCGTTTATTGTTTGTATCTCTTAAATCAATGTTAAAAAATGCTCTTGCTTTCGTTAGTTCTGTCTTTATTTTCCCACTCAGTGTATACGTCGTATTTGGCTCTAGTGTTACTTCTTGTGTAGCCGAAGAATAGCCAAGTTCTGTTCCTTCAGTTGTCGACTGTGAACTGACCTCTAATACTCGCCTCCCCGATAACGCACCACTTTTCCCAGCTGTTTGCGCTAATTTCCCGTCATCCTTAGATGCTGTAAGCTTCCAGTCAGTTAGCGTATCTTCAAAACTGCCATTTTTCAAAATACTCGCGCCTGCAGCAAGTTCTTTACTCGTTTGTATCAAATTCCCGTAAGAATCATAAATACTTGCTGAAGACATATTTCCACTTTGATCTGTCTCAGATACAGCATCTAATCCATCGTAGGCGATATCTGTAATATCCCCTTCTGTATCTTTCACTTTAGTGACATCATTGTTTTTGTTATACTCGTAGGTTTCTGTGCCATAAGCATCTTTTGCTTGAATAACATTGCCGTTCTTATCATACGAATAACTTTCTGAAGCTTTCCCTTTTTCTACATCATTCGGATCAGCTTCTTCAACGATTTGATTTCCTTCATATTTGGTTTTGGTCGTAATCTTCAAACCTTCCGCATCATCTACAACTTGAATTGGATTGGCTGCTTCGTTATACGTATACTGTATTTTCCGACCGTTTGGCTGCGTCAGCATGAGTGTCTTTTTAGACATATCATATGCATACTCAAAGGTTTCTTTTTTGGCATTGATTGCCTTAACTAAACGGTGATTTTCATATTGGTATTCTGTAAAAACAGGCTGATCTTCTGTGCTGTTTTGAGAGAATTGTTTAATCAATCTGCCTTCTTTATCGTATTCATATGAGATACTTGTTCCATCTGAATCTATGACTTTCGTTAGTAAACCTGCATCATACTCATATGAAAGCTTTTTCCCTTTAGGTCCTTGAACCGAAATGATATGACCATCTTCATCATAATCCATTGTTATTTTTCGGCCAGATGCATCTTCCATTGAAGTGAGCTGATTGTTTTCATTATATTTATATGTCGTTGTATTTTTATGTCCATCTACAACCTTGGTGATTTTCCCACCGTTTTTACTAAAGTGCGCAAAGGTTTGATCCTTCGTTTTTAACATGTATTCATCTTTTGATTCCGTTAATTCAAGGAAAATACCTGTTGGTGGTTGATACGTGCCATCTGCTTTTTTTGTAAAAACATGAGTTGTGGCATCCTCATCAAGATAGATAGCACCTTCTTTTGTTGGGGTGATACTCGTTTCTACATCTGCGTACCATCCTTGACCAAACAGGTGGTCAGCTGCATCTAAACTGTTGTACGTTCGACCAATTCCAAGCCCCGGTCCTCTTCCATCAATCGACATTTCTTCTTCACTGACAATGACATTCCCAGTTGCACCATTAAGCTGACCGTCTGGTATATCAATAATCGACCAGTAATCCTCTGTTCCAAGGAATTCGGCCCCTTCATGGAATGTCGGGTTAAAGGCTGGTGTTGGAATGGTTTCTCCATTTGCATCGTAGGCAGAAAGGGTAAAGGAGTAGTTCTTACGTCCTTTATAATTTCCATTCGCATTTTCATATACTGGTGATGGGTCTAGCGCTAATTCCCCACCCTTACTATCTGTATGAAGCACATATTTCCCACTTTTAATTTCATCAGGAGTTGGCCAAATATTCTTGTTTTGTGTTGTCCAATGATCGACATCACCCACATCAAATGATTGATATGCCTTACCATTATAAATGTTAATTTTATACCCTTTTGCATTTTTCACTTTGTCCCAATGTAAATTGATATAACCTGTTTGGCTCTCTTTTGTATTGGTATAAGCATATCCAGATAAAGCTTTCGGTCTAGATAAATCAGGTAAAGTTGGTCCAGCTGGGGGTGAAGCAATGGCTTCTCCATCTTTATTGTAGGCAATCACTCTGAAGGAATAGTGTTTTTGAGCCGCATCTCCTCCAGCATTTTTATAAGTCGGACCAGGATGAATTGGAAGCTCAGCACCTTTTCCATCTTGCAGGTGCAATGCATATTTACCTGCTTTAATCTCAGCCGTTGTCGGCCATACTTTTTTCCCTTTTGTTGACCATGATGTCTGATTCCCGATATCCAATGTCTCATAGCTTTTCCCATTAAACATTTGTATTTTATAACCAGTTGCACCGGAAACTGAAGTCCAAGAAAGATCAAAGTAACCTGTTGCGTTATTATTATTGAAACCTTTTGTACTAGGTGCTTTCGCTCTAGCAACATTCGGCACGACAGGTTTTACCTTTGCTGACATTGCGCCTTCACCTTGGTCAAAAATCGCACTTACAGCTACCCAGTAATTTTTACTTGTCGCATACTTACCGCCTGAGTTTTTGTAAACCGGGGAAGGATCAACCGCTAATTCTGTCCCTCCTTTTCCATCTAAATGAAGTTTATATTTTTTAGCTGCAATCTCGCTCGCTGTCGGCCAAATATTCTTTCCTTTTGTACTCCATGATGCCACATTCCCAACTGAAATGGCTTCATACTCTTTTCCGTTGTACAGCCATACTTTATAGCCTTTTGCACCAGACACCTTTTTCCAACTTAAATTGAAGTAACCTGTTCCATTTCCATTACTAAAACCTTTTACAGTTGGTGCATTTGCTTGTGGAATGGTATACGTTACTTCAATGACTGGTTTATTGGTTGAGTTTGTTGATGAGATTATTTTTTTCCAATGGTCTTGTCCATTTCCATTTGCATGTAATTTAAAGCCATAGTTAGCTGTTCCACTATTCCAAGCTTTGATGGTTGATGTCACATCATAGCTCGCCCATTGTCCTTTATATACATTGGCTTTACCGATGTTTTTAGAACTTGGTTTATTGTTCCATGTTAGCTTTGTATGATCATAGTTGGCATTCACTGTATCCAACCAAAGACCAGTTGCTTTCGTTCCGTAATATGAATGAGCAACATACGTTTTGAACGTCGCTTTTGTTACATTCATATTTTGAATCGGTTTGAATGAATTAAACTTCATGAAAGCGTAGTTTGTACCAGTTGTTTTATCATAATAACCGGTTTTCAGTACATAACTTTTCAGATTAGCATCCCATTTTTGCGTAGAGGATGAATAGTTTGTTGTTGGGTATTTACTCATGATGAATGTGTCTGCTGACACAGATAAAGAAGTCGATGGATCGATAGACACAGGATAAACTCGTTCAGGATCCTTAAGCCATTTCTCATCAGCAGTCACACGAAGTAAATAGCCATCGTCTTCTTTTTCTAGTTTAAAGGTCACATCTTCTGAGCGAGCCACTTCACCTGACTTTTCATCTAAATTAGAATCAGTCATAAATGGTTTAGGGACTTGAAAAATGGTCCGCTTTTTCTGATCATAAAATGTAATAGAACCGTCTTCCTCAATTTCCCCAGTTAGATCTGTTTTTATTTTAAATGTAAAAGAATTGTAGCCATCATAATGATTGAGTACAATATCTTCTTTGATGTTTTCATTAAAGGTAAATGATCGTAAATCTATATTTGGAAATACCTCTTCATATGTAAGCTCATTGGTGTTCTCTTTAAATTGTGCTGAGGTATCCTTGGAATTGATTTCTGATTTGTTTTTACCTGAAGCTTTTAAAATTGAAAATTCAATTTGACGCTTCTTGTGTTCAAATGTAGCATATAGTCCTTGCTTCATTTGCTTTTGAAAAGTTGATTCTAATCTCGCATTTTCTGTCTCTATTTCTTTTTGCGAGATCGTCTTTAATTCAGGAGAGATGTCCTCCCACTCAGCGTCTGAGGCCTCTTTTATATGAATAGGGTCAGGATATACCTCTTGTGTAAATACACCCTCTCCTTCATAAAAAAGCTTGCTGTTTTCTGTTCTTTCTGAAAGAACTTCTCCGTCTTTTCCAATTTCGTCTTCGTCAATCCCTGCCATTTCAATGGCTTTTGAATCATCTAATTCTTCTAAGCGATTATGACTTGATTTTGTATTTTCGTCATGTTCTTCTGCAAAAATATCAGAAGGAACCATTGATAAAAGCATCACAAAGGCTAATAGTGCTGCGATATTCCTTTTCCATTTTACTTTTCTTTTTAGTTTCATATTAATCTCCTTATCATATATTTGTAACATTTGTAACATTACGCCATATATAATAATATATTTGAAATAATACTTCAATATATTTCAATAAATATATCATTCTTTCAAACTAACCCATATATCATCAACTTATCAATATATCCCCTTTTTCATATAAAAAAGCATCCTAAACGGATGCTTCAATCAAATGATATTTTTTCAAAATACGATAGGTGATTTCTTTTGCTTCTAGCCCGGTGCCTTCGATATTTGTGGCGAAGATGTAGGTTTTGTTTTCATGTTTGATGAAGCCTGCGTACCAGCCGATGCCTGAGCCGGAGCCTGTTTTTCCGTATAGGGTGGCGTGTTTCTCTTCTTTTTGGATCATCATTCGTTTGACGGTTCTCATGACAGATAGGTCAAATGGGAGGCTTTCTTCATATAGCTGTTTGAGGAAATGGACTTGTTCTACTGGAGAAATTTTCAACGAACTGCTTAACCAAAATTGATCGATTCCGCCTGATATGTCTTCGTTCCCATAATGAATGGCTTTCACCCAATGGCTCATGCGTTCTTCTCCGATGTCACGCGCCATGGCTTGATAGTACCAGACGACTGAATCTCTCATCCCAGATCCTAATGTATGATCCCTATTCCAGTTATCAATCTCTCTTTTCACTCCGTCCCAATATTTGATGTCGTATTCATCTCTCACTGCGCCTGTTTGGAGTCCAATGAGGGCATTGGCCACTTTAAATGTCGATTGGGGAGCAAAGCGCTCGTTCGCTCTTTTTTTGTTATACACCCATGGCGATTTTTCTTTTACTTCTTGTATCACAAATGTGCCTTCTCGGTCTTTCAAGAATTCATCTACTGACCATGCTGGTGATGTTCCCTCACTTGATGAAGGCTGACCGATACAAAGTGCCATTAGTATGATGGCGGAAACCAGCCATTTCATATGCTTTTTCTTCAAAAAAACCGCTCCTTTTCCCATGATTTGTATCAATTGTAGCATGCCTGAGCGTTGGGACATAAGGTACGCTTGTCCTCTTTTCTGCCAAATAAAAAAAGCCGGTTTCATCCGGCTTTTTGATCAGATTAGCTTTCTTTTTTCTCTTCAATGGCCTGCTTCGCGATTTTTGAAATCGTCATATCATCCATTGGCGGGTTATGGAGCCCAGCCCGGATATCTCGATAGTAACGCTGAAGCGGACAGCCGAGACTTAAGCTTTTTGCACCGACTAAACGCATGGCTTTATCGACCACTTGCAGACTATGATTAACGACTGTATGCTTCACAGCACCGAATTCATTGATTAACAGCTTTCTTTTCTCAGGCTTTTCATACAATCTTGTCGTTGAATAGATGACGTGGCGTGCTTGCTTTAATAGTAAATCAATTTCGCCAATCAGTGTTTGGACATTTGGCAGTTCGCTAATCGTTCCGCTGATACTGTTCGGTGAATGTGTGATGGCATACTGAACTGCATAATCTCTTGCCGCTTGCGCAATCCCCAAATAACAGGAAGGAATATGTGCGATCCAAGGGTTTAACGTACCGCCCCGAGGTCCTTTTTGCACTTCAACAAGCATATCCTCTGAAACCACAACTTGATCTAAGATTAAATCATGGCTTTCTGTTCCTCTCATGCCAACAACATCCCAAGTTTCTTCTATAAAAACACCTTCTGTATCACGGTGAATTAAGAAGAAGCCCATCGCCTCTTTTTCTTCAATCCATACGCCGACTAAAAAGTATGTGAGAGCTGGAGACATCGTAGTAAAAATTTTACGTCCATTGATCACCCAGCGATCACCTGATTTCATCGCTGTTGTCCCAGGCTTGCCGCCTCTTGTTGGACTGCCTGTCTGCGCCTCACTTACAGCGCGGTTGACAAGGGCGCCCTTCTTCACTTCTTCCGCAAAGAATTGCAGCTGCTTCTCATTCCATAGTTTCTTTTCATAAATTTCACCAACAACTCCTTGGTGCCAGCCAATCGATAAGGCAGTCGCTCCGTCCATGCTGCCTAGGGTTTCTTGAAATAGAACCATATCCGTTACAGATTGACCCCCGCCTCCATATTCAGCGGGAAGAGACAGGGCTGTATATCCCATGTTTACTAATGATTCGATATTCTGTTTAGGAAAATAAGCGCCTTCATCATGTTTTTTTGCGTTTTGTTCGATCGTTTCACGAAGAGATTCCAGCTGATTAAGCCATGTTTTTTGAAAATCGGTATCGACAAATAATGCTTTAGACAAAACGTATCCAACTCCTCTGTTTCTCACAATCTATGATATCTCATTTTTCCAATCGGAATGAATAAAACACACTTTACTTATAGGATTTAATGTGTTAAATTTTATCAATATTAAGTACATCTGTCAAAGGAACGTGATGCTTTTATGATCTCAGCTACTCATCTACATAAATCTTATGGGCAGACCCATGTGTTAAAAGGCATTGATTTCACGGTACAAGAAGGTGAAGTGGTCGCAATTATTGGACCGAGCGGATCAGGAAAAACAACACTTCTCCGCAGTTTAAACAGCCTCGATATTCCAGACAAAGGAGAGCTGACTGTTGGAGAAGCCACGATTCAATTTGAACGATATCATAAAAAAGATCTTTTAAAACTAAGGCAGCAATCTTCCATGGTATTTCAGCATTATCACTTGTTTCAAAATAAACGCGCACTTGAAAATATTACAGAGGGATTGATTGTGTCCCAAAACATGTCTAAAAAAAAAGCAGAAAAGGTTGGAGAGCAATTTTTAGAGCGGATTGGACTGCTTCATAAAAAGGATGCATTTCCAAGTGAATTATCTGGCGGTCAGCAGCAGCGGATTGGAATTGCCCGCGCTCTTGCGATGAATCCTGCGGTGCTTTTGTTTGATGAACCAACGTCCGCATTGGACCCAGAGATGGTCGGAGAAATCCTTGAAATGATCAAAGATATTGCGAGCCAAGGGATGACGATGGTCATTGTGACGCATGAAATTTCGTTTGCAAAGGACGTAGCGGATACGGTGATCTTTATGGCAGATGGGGAAATCGTTGAAAAAGGCTCACCAGAAGACGTCCTCATGAAGCCTCAGCATGAACGAACAAAACAATTTTTATCCAGGATTCATCGCGGAATGTGGCAAGGATCGGAGGAAGACATATGAAGCAAAAGACAGCATTCATGACAGCTGGTGTCCTTCTGATTCTCCTCTCTCTGATTGGCTGCAGCAGTGTGAAAACAACAACAGATGATGGAAAACAAATTGTGAAAGTCGCACTGAGTGCAGAGGTCAATCCACCCTTTTTAGCCACAAATGACCGAAACGAACCGATTGGCTATAACATTGATTATTTAAATGAAGTGGAAAAAAGACTTCCACACATACATTTTGATTACATATTTGGCGAGGAAGAATCCAATTTAATTGGTGTTGGCGCGGGGAAGTTTGAAATGGCAGCTAATTGGTTTTTCAGTAACCCTGAACGTGAAAAACGGTTTCTTTACCCTAAAGTTCCGTACGGCTATTCGATGACAGGATTAATTGTGAATGAATCAAACCGGGATATTCAATCGCTTGACGATATGACATCAAAAAAGCTCGCTCCTGTCAGTCCCAGCGGCGGATTGCGTTCAATATTAAATCAATATAATGAAGAACATGATCCAGATATTTCGCTGACAACCATTGAAAGCCCTTCAAATGAACTCAACTTAAAGCGTGTTGAAAGCGGAAGGTCCGATGCGGCCTTTATGAATATTTCGACCTTCGATACCATTCAAAAGCATCTGAATCTGAAGGTCAAAGTGGGCGGGATCGTGTCAAAAGAGCCGATCTATCTTGTCTTACAGCCAAGTGAGAAGCAGCTTGCAGCAGACTTGGACCAGGTCACACAAGAGATGATTGATGACGGAACACTGCCTAAGCTTGCGAAAAAGTGGTTTGGGGTTGATTTCTTCCAAGATATTGACTACATCTCAGAGCAAGGCTATCAATATGAAGAAAGGAAGGAAGCGTCATGACGTTTACAGCTGGAGATTGGCTGCGAATTTTTTTACAGGTGCTTGAACGCCTGCCACTCACTTTTCTCATTATTGCGGTGTCATTGTTTTTCGCCATCATAATAGGGCTCTTATTTGCATGCATTCGTATAAAACAAATCCCAGTGCTGAAGCAATTGGCTGTTATCTATTTATCTTTTACACGAAGTACGCCATTAATTGTTCAGTTATTCTTAATTTATTTTGGACTTCCTCAGCTTTTACTTGTGGCAGGAATTCAAATCAATCATTGGGATCGTGTGTTATTTGTGATGATGACGTTCTCTTTACATACGGGGGCTTATTTATCTGAAGTTTTTCGCAGTGCGTATTCGTCTGTTGGGAAGGATCAGCTGGAAGCCGCCTACATTGTGGGAATGACAGATACACAGGCCTTGATCAGGATCATTATCCCGCAGGCCTTTCTCATTGCCCTGCCAAACCTCGGAAATTACACCATTGATCTTGTGAAAGACACGGCGATTGCCTTTACGATCGGACTCATCGATATTATGGGACAGGTGAAGATCATCTTAGGAAATAACTATGGAATCGGCATGTTTGAAGTGTATGTGATCATCGCGCTTGTGTACTGGCTCATTTGTATGAGCATTGAACTAGTCACCATGCTGCTTGAAAAGAAATTTGTAAAAGGCCGTACCAGTCTGTCACGTTAAGGAGGCGATTTGATGCAAACCATTGATATTCCATTTGCGATTGACCAAGTACCACATATTCTAAAAGGTGTTCCTTTCACCTTATTAATTGCTCTTGTTTCCATGGCTGTGAGTCTTGTGATCGGATCTGTTTTTGCTTTCATTCGCCTCTTTCGCATCCCTGTACTCAGACAGCTCGTTACGCTCTACGTCTCCTTTTTTAGAGGAACGCCGCTTATTGTTCAACTGTTCGCTTTCTTTTATGGGCTCCCTTTTCTTCTAACCAGTATGAACGGCACATTCGGACTGACCTTTCATCCGGATATGGTCTCCCCTTTAGCTGTGGCTCTTATTACCTTCAGCCTGCATTCAGCCGCTCATTTAACAGAGGTGGTCCGAAGTGCACTTCTGGCAGTAGACAAAGGGCAGCTTGAAGCGGCAAAAATTGTAGGCATGACCACACGTCAGGCGATGATACGCATTATTTTGCCGCAGGCATTTGTTGTGGCCTTACCAAACCTAGGCAATCAGCTCGTTCAGTTATTAAAAGCGACATCTCTTGCGTTTACAATTGGGGTACTCGAAATCATGGGTATTTCCCGGATCATTGCAAATGACGGCTATCAGTTTTTAGAAACTTATCTCGTCTCTGCTTTGATCTATTGGCTGCTGAGCATTGTCTTTGAATTAGCCTTTGCATTATTAGAGAAACGTGTCAGCGTATACGGAAGAACTCTCGGACGTTAAAAAGTCGATCAGGCACAAAAACCTGATCGACTTTTTTATTCACCCTTTTTTGGTGTGTTAAACAGTTCTTTTGGTGCGGGTTTAAGCTTTGGTGCAGAGCCGAACACGACAGGTGCAGAAATATATCTGAACTCTCCTTTTCCATCCATGCTGCGGCCATGTGCCCATCTGCCTTGCTTACTTTCTTCCCCTCTTGAGAAGTTAAACAAGTCATAGGATACTTGCTGTTTTTCTAGTGAACGAGGGAAGGTGGTTGGTACGACGACATCCCCTTCTCGCTCTTCTAATTCTTTAATTGCAGCAAGCCACATATTTTGATGATATGTATCACGAGCAATGAGGAAGGAGAGCATATCTTTGACGCCGCGGTCATCTGTCATTTCGTAAAGTCTTGTGACCTGGAGTCTCCCTTGTGATTCTGCATTTAAATTGGCTCTGAAATCCGCCATTAAATTTCCGCTTGAAATGATGTATTTGGCATTCCACGGGTATCCTTGACTATCCGCTGCCATTGCCCCTAAACCGGCAACAATTGCATGCTGCGGGTTCATTCCGCCCATAACAGCCGCAAGTGCTGGATCACTTTGATACGCCTGTTCTTGGTCTTTGACGGGTGCATTATCTAATAAACGTGCGATCATCGTTGCCAGCATTTCGACATGACCAATTTCCTCGGTTCCAACATCAAATAACAGATCTCTATATTTTTGGTCTGCCCGGCAATTAAAGCCTTGAAATAAATATTGCATCATTACACTGATTTCACCATATTGACCGCCTAATACTTCTTGTAATTTCTTTGCATACACCGGATCAGGCTTTGAGGGCTTTGCTTCATATTGCAATTCTTTGATGTGATAAAACATGATGTCATCTCCCTTATCAAAAACATCTTTTCACTTATCACTATTCGACCGCAGCTCCCTTTATGAAAAAGATCTGAATACATAAAAAAAGAGAACGGCTTATGCCATCCTCTTTGTTATCTTACTTATTCAGCACTGACTAAAATTTTCACTTGATCTTTTTCATTGATTAATGCATGGAAGCCATCCTCGATCACATCGTCCAGCTTGATTTTTTTCGTGACGAGTGTGTCTGCAGAGAAATAGCCTTTTCTCATTAAGTTTAATACAGATGGGAATACGTCTCTGTAGCCGATAATTCCTTTTACTGTACGTTCTTTAATGACAATGTCATTCGGCATAATTTCAGCACCTTTTTCCCAAATGCTTACAATGACTGTTTCGCCTGAAATTCTAGTTGATTGGATTGCTTGCTTCAATACAACAGGTACACCTGTCACTTCAAAAGAAACATCGACGCCACCGTTTGTGCGGCTAGCAATTTCTTGAACAACATCTTCATACTGAGAAGGATCTACAATGATCGCTCCAAGCTCTTTTGCTTTCTCTTGACGTTCTTTTGATAATTCAACTGCATAAATATCAGTAGCACCAGCTGCTTTTAATGCTTCAATGACAAGTAAACCAATTGGTCCGCAGCCAAACACAGCCGCTGTATCCCCAGCTTGTACTTTACTAGAACGAACCGCATATAAAGCAACCGCAGAAGGCTCGACAAGCGCGCCTTGCTCATATGAGATTTCGTCTGGTAATAAATGAAGTAATTCTTCATCGACTGATACATATTCAGAGAATCCACCGCCGCCTCCGGCAAGCCCTAAAAAGCCCATGTTTTCATCTAAGTTATAAGCACCTTGATGGCCGTGAGTTGCAAAAATAGGTTCAACAACCACTCGATCGCCTACTTTATAATTGCTCACGCCTTCTCCTACTTCAACAACTTCACCAGAGAACTCGTGTCCCAGTGTAATTGGTGCTTTTTCTTTTGTAAGTGGATGAGGTTCATTCACAGGAATGAAGATCGGTCCGCCTAAATATTCATGTAAATCACTACCGCAAATGCCACACCATTTTACTTTCAGTTTCACTTTTCCTGGAGCAACTGTTGGTTCATCAATTTCCTCTAGTCGAATGTCCTTTTGATCGTGCCAGCGTAGTGCTTTCATTTGTAAGACTCCTTTTCTCATCAATTTAATTAACTTACTTAAATAATGATAACATAATTTTTTTAATTTTCTAAGTAGGATGCACTATTTTTTTGACAGTCAATGGACGAAAGATGACAAAACATAACAATAGACAGATTAGAAGCATACATATACACCCAATGATGACGGAGATTCTGATCGATAAAATATGAGCGAGTCCGCCAAATATTCCTGTCATGGCCATCGTCAGAATGGCTTCAACCAAAGCATAAAAGCTGGCTACCCTCCCCATCACCTCTACAGGAATATTCGTTTGATAGAACGTCATAAAGCCTGTGTTCGCAAATGCTAAAAAGAAGGCTAATATAAAAAATCCACCGGCGGCTGCAACTAGGCTGTTGGAAAATGCATAAATAAGATAGCCAAACGCCACAAACAAACTGCCGATTCCAAGCATCAGCGAAACTGACAGCCTTTCAACAATGACCGAATTAAGACTTGCTCCTGCGATAATACCCGCTCCAGCTATACTGACAAGAAGGCCATATTGTGTATCAGTCAGCATCAATACTTCTTTTGCAAAGGCTGTTTCAAGTGAGTCTATGGCCGTAGGAAGGACCGTTATCGCCGCACTAAATAATAAATATACCGTCATGATCTGGCGTGACGTCAGACTAAATCGCAGAACAAGCTTTGCATCCTCTTTTAACATTGAAAGGGAAAACCGCTTTTGGGCAGCATCTGTTTTGAGCAAATTCGGTAAACACATCGATAACAGAGCAGATATCAACAGACAGATTGCATTTACATAAATTGAAAGAACAGGAGTCCCGATGAGAAAGAGCAGACCTGCTGCTGCGGGCCCAAGTAAAAATCCACCGGATTGTAATAAAGAGCGAATGGCATTAAACCGTTTTCGGTTATCCGCCGGGATTAGTCCTGTCATATACACCATCGACGCTGGATGAAACATCGCTTGTGCCATCTGTATGCAAAACACCATGACATACAGAATGAGCAGATGTCCTGAAAATAAGGCAAAAGGGATACATGCAATGAGCAGAGCACGGGTAATATCTAAACTGATCATCACATTCCGCTGATTCAGCCTGTCAATCAAACTGCCGGACCAGCTATTGGTCAAAAGAGCAGCAGCCGGTCTTAACAAATAAACTGCTGTTACAGCAAGTACAGAGCCCGTTTCTTGAAAAATAAGCAGATGGAGGGCAATCATATAAATCCATTCTCCTATGTTCGCGATCCCGATGGCTCCAAGCAAAATACTCATATCCCGCCAATGTTTTTTCATCATTGTCCCCCCTATTTGTCATAAAAAAAATCCCGCCCCCAAGACATGTCTGTCTTGAGGACGGGATTTACTCCGCGTTGCCACCTCAGTTCATTCATCTGTTGCCAGATGAACCTTAGCGGGTGATCATTCACCCTTCTCTGTAACGGGAGAAGTTCGCTGCACCACCATCCGAGGGAATCCGGTGCAGAGCTAAGAGGCTTGGTTCCATCATGCTTCCCAGCTCCTTCTCAGCTTCACGGAGTTCTCTGTGTGGGGCAGCTATGATGTACTCTTCTCTATTTGCGCTGTGTCTTTTTTTCATCACGATCTTCAGCTGAATTGTTACATATTGTACTGCGCCTCGATCAAAGCGTCAATGTTTTTTTCATGTTAATCCGCATAAATCATTTTCCTAGTCATGCCGCCATCAACAACCAAATCTGTACCGGTCACAAATTGATTGTCTTCATCTGTTAAATAAAAACAGGCTTTCACAATATCCTTTGGCGTGCCAACTCGATTGGAAGGATGCTGCTGATGGTCAATTTCTCGAAGACTTTTCTCATCTTTCGTTTCAATCCATCCAGGGGAAATGCTATTTACCGTAATGTGATCCTGACTAAAAGAAACTGCCAAGGCATGAGTAAGCGCTGAAATCCCGCCTTTTGATGCAGCATATGCCTCTGTATAGGGCTCTGACATGGTCGCACGGGTAGATGAAATGTTCACAATGGAACCTCCTTTTGGATTCTCTTTGATATAACGTGCTGCTTCTCTCGCACATAAAAAAGTTCCTCTTACATTTGTATGCAGCACATGATCCCACTCATCGACGGTTAACTCATAAGGCGATGCTGTGCACATGACGCCGGCATTGTTGATGAGAATATCAATTGTTTTGCAGTGCTTCACCGCAAACGACATTAAGCGCTGAATATCCTTCTCCTGTTTCACATCTGTTTTAATGAAATAAACTTCAAAGGACTCTTTTCTCAACTGCTCCTCCAAACGCTTCCCCTTCTCTTCATCTATATCCGCAAGCACCACACGTGCCCCTTCTTTTGCATAACCGCAGGCGATCGCTTCACCAATACCATTGGCTGCGCCTGTGATGATGACGGTTTTATGTTGAAAATTCATCATTCATCCAATCCTTTCTCCATGAGATGTTGTCGTCTATCATATCATTTTGAGGAATCTCGGCACAAAGCTGAATTTGTATGACTAGATCAACTGGTCAAAGAGGATCACCTGCTTCGTAAAATTGAGCAGTACATTGATTTTTCATTTATCGTAGATAAAGTAAAAGCGTATTATAGCGAAATCAAAGGTCGTCCATCTCTTGATTTGTTGTTATTTAGAATCTAATTGAATATATAAAATGATTAAGATTTAGGAAGTAGGATGTTGTTTTGTCCCATTTCCATTTCATTCGTTTTTTTAACGTCTTTACTTTCAAAGAATACACGAAAGCAACTGACTCGTATTTGTATTTCATCGTCTAATCTTCAGTTAAACGACCATTTTGCCAAAGCTGTTGATAATACGGATGTGTTTTTTGTAATTCTTCATGTGTGCCTTGACCTGACAAGCGTCCATCTTCAAAGACAAGGATTTGGTCTGCACTTGTAATCGTGGATAACCGATGGGCGATGATGATGGTCATCCGGTTTTTCGTTAACGCTTGAAGAGCAAGCTGCACTTCACGCTCTGATTCGTTATCTAAGTTCGATGTCGCCTCATCAAGTAATAAGATTCTCGGATTTCGTAAAATCGCACGAGCAATCGCAATACGCTGTTTTTGACCACCCGAAAGCTTAATACCTCCTTCACCAACCTCTGTATCGAGGCGTTTGTCCAGCTGCATGACAAAATCATAGGCATAGGCTGCTTTTAATGCGGCAAGTACCTCTTGTTCACTTGCTCCATTCGTCCCGTACATGACGTTGTCACGAATCGTCCCGTTTAATAACGGTGCATTTTGACTTACATAGCCAAACAACCCACGCCACTCTGTTAAGTTAAATTGCTCAATGTTTTCTTTGCCATACAGTATCGCACCTGATGACACGTCATAAAAACGTTCAATAAGGGAGAACATGGTCGTTTTCCCGCCACCACTTCGGCTGACAAAGGCCGTTGTTTCATTTGGCTTTAACGTAAACGTCATACCTTTTAACACGTACTTTTCGTTGTACTTAAACGACACATTTTCAAAATGAATCGGCTGTGACGCAGCAGTTACCGGTTTACCGTCTTGGACTTCACGCTTCTCATCTAAAGCCTCGACAATACGCTCTGTTGCGCCAAGTGTTTTTTGTAAATCAGTAAAGAATGTCGCCATTTGTGTAAATGGCATAATAATTTGTACTAAATAAATCATGATTGCCACAAGCTCGCCAGAACTAATGGCACCTGAAGCAACCTGTGAACCGCCATACCCAAAAATCGCAATGATCACAACCATCATGAGCAGCGTCATAAGTGGTGAAAGAATCGCAACAATTTTTGCTTCTTTTAATCCATACTTGTACAGCTGCTGAATTTGCTTTTCTCCGCCTGCTAGCTCTTGCTGCTCTGTTTGTGAAGCTTTCACAAGGCGAATGTTTGTTAAAATTCTCCCTAATCGTCCGCCAAATCCTGCCAACTCATCTTGATTGGCTTTCGAAATCGCGTACATTTTTTCCCCTAGCGGATACGTCACAAAAATTGTGAGTGGTACGGCGATCAGTAGCAGTAGCGTCATTTTCCAGTCAATCCACAATAAAACAACGATTGCACCAAGTATCGCAAAAAGCCCCGATACAAACGATACGAGCTTTTCCGTTACAAACTCCTTTACGACGTTTGTATCCTGCGTAATTCGACTCATCGTTTCGCCAGATTCATGTGCATCGTAATATGTTAATCGTAAATGTAGCATATGCTCCCATACTTCTGTTCGTAAATTCGCGACAACTCCTTCACCTAAACGACGCATCATATAAAATGTAACGGCACTAAGCATCGCCTGTACAATTAAAACACCAATGACTGGTAAGAGTGATGTTAATGCAAAACCAGTATCTGAAATTTGGTTAATAAGCTTCATTGTGAGTAGTGGCACAGCAAGTCCAGCTGCCACCTCTACGATACTTATAAAAAATAAAAGAACTAATTGACTATTCGCCATTTGACTGCGCTTCATCAAAATCCAAAGCTGTGAGATTTTCCCTTGCATTATGATTCACTGCTCACTTTCGTCATGACCTTTTCAAAACGGAAAAACTCATACTCTTCATCCGATTCCGGCTCTTTGCCTTCAACATTAGGTCCTGGGTTGCCTTGGTGATAAAACTCAACAATTTTAAAGCCACATTTATTCACGTAAAAATGAATATTACGCTTTTCAAAATATGGTGTGTGCAGCTCCCAAACCTTCGTCTCTGGGAACGCTGCTTCTATCGCTTCCCACATTTTAGTGCCAAGACCCTTGCCATGTGCATTTGCCCTTGTATACAGGAAGTCCACTTCGTTTCGCTGGGTTTCGTTATTCATTTTCAATACGACACCACCAACTCTTTCGGCGTTTAGTAAAAGTTGACGTACAACCGATTCTTTAGCAGTAAGTGAATGATTGAAATCTTCCTCAGACGGGATTGGTCCCATTTCTGCCGGATCTTCCGCATCTGTAAAACGATCTTGTAACCCTTTCATAAATGCCTCTTGTAATTCTGCCTTAAATGCTGCTAGCTCGTCCTGCGGTACAGGTGCTAACGTCATTTGTTGATTTAGTTTTGTCATTTCTAAAAAACCCTTTCTTTTAAACTGATTAAAATATTCGACCGACTGGTAAAAATAGATGACTATAATGGCCTAGACTCCGTATTTTCGAATTCAACCTTCCGCCTTATTACTCCATTTCATTGAGAAACCCAACCATTTACCAAGCCAAGTTCGTAGTGGTCGAATGTTAGGTCATGTTAAGTTCACAAGAAATAGTGTAAGGTATGGAGTAACTCTAGAGTAAAGAAAGAAATGAAAAATATATCGAGACTATTTATCATCAAGGACCTTATGAAGAAACCTTAGAAAGTATCTCTTTCGTTGATATGTATTGTATATTCAATGGAATTCCACAATAAAGAGCCGTCCTATTTATGGAGCGGCTCTTTATTGTTAAACATTTATCGAGAAACCAATACCATTGGCTGCGCCTGTGATGATGAGGGTTTTCCCTTTAAAATGTAGCATATGATTAATTCCTTTCTATGACTGGATGAATGATTTACTTTTACCCTTTCCTGAAAAGAGCAATCCAGTCATCCACCTCTATTGATTCTATTTGATCCTCTGTCATGTTCAATCTATAATATTGCTTTATTTTTTCGTTAGCATCTAACATGTATTTTGTAACGATCTCTTCTTCCTTTAAAGTTTTCGTTGTTCGCTTGACCCATTCTTGAAAAGGGTAACGTTTTTTTCGTTCCATTGATCTTACTTCTTTTATTCCCTCTTTATAAAACAATTCCCGCCATTGTTCTGTAGATAGACAGGACACATGACTTGGGTCTCTTAATCTTTCCAGCTCATTGATAAATAGTGCAAGCTCTTCATCATTTGGCGAAACATTATCAATAAAGAAAAACAGACCATTTGACTTTAATACGCGAGATGCCTCTTTGGCAAACTGTTCAGGGTGCGGGAAATGGTGTGCTGCAATTCGGCATGTGACCATATCAAATGTGCCATCTAAAAAAGGAAGGCTTTCTGCATCCGCTACTACATAAAAAATTTGTGAATACGCTTTTAAATGAAGTGATGTATGAGAAAGCATCTCTTTCGTTAAATCCGTCGCAAATACTTGATTCACATATGGAGCCAATGCTTTTGCGGTATGCCCGCCACCAGTGGCTATATCGAGTACGATCCAGCTTTCTTCTGGAGCTGTCCATTCAACAATTAGATCCAGGTCTGCACCCTTTGCATGAGTTTGACTCGTCACATACTTTTCTGCATTTCTCCCAAATTGTTCTACAACCCTTCTTTTGGCTTGATCTGAATTCATCTGATTCCTCCCCCTTAAAATGGATTTGTATATTCTATGTGATTTTCCACAATAAAGAGCCGTCTCCTTTTATTGAGCGGCTCCTTTCATGTTAAAAATTATCGAGAAAGCATCCCGTGCGGGTCAATGACAAATTTCTTCGCCACACCGGAATCAAAGTCACTATATCCTTTAGGGGCTTGATCAAGGTCAATGACGGTCGCATTAACGGCTTTGGCGATCTGTGCTCTGCCGCTTAAAATGGATTTCATTAGACTGCGATGATATTGCATAACAGGGGTTTGACCTGTCACAAAGGTATGAGCTTTCGCCCAGCCAAGTCCAATTCGCACTTTCAGAGAACCGACTTTTGCATCGGCATCCACTGCTCCTGGATCTTCTGTGACATAAAGCCCAGGAATTCCAAGCTTGCCGCCAACTTTGGTAATATCCATAATCGTATTTAAAACAGTTGCTGGTGCTTCTCCCTGGTCTCCATGACCCGAAGCTTCAAAGCCGACACAATCGACGGCACAATCAACTTCTGGCTCCCCTAAAATATTCGTAATTTGTTCGCCGATTCGATCATGTTTTCGTAGATTGATCGTCTCACAGCCGAAGCTTCTTGCCTGTTCCAGTCTTTGCTCATTCAGATCTCCAACAATCACAGCAGATGCGCCAAGAAGCTGAGCTGAATGTGCTGCTGCAAGACCTACTGGCCCAGCACCTGCAATATATACGGTCGAACCAGGCTTTACTCCAGCCGTATAAGCACCATGAAAACCTGTCGGGAAAATATCGGAAAGCATCGTGAGATCAAGTATTTTTTCCATCGCTTGATCTTTGTCTGGAAATTTGAGCAGTTGAAAATCTGCATATGGAACCATGACATACTCGGATTGGCCGCCAACCCATCCGCCCATATCTACATATCCATAGGCAGAGCCTGGGCGGTCCGGGTTTACATTTAAGCACACATGGGTTTTTTGTTCCTTACACATGACGCAGCGTCCGCATGCAATATTAAACGGAACGGACACGAGATCTCCTTTTTGAATAAACTCCACATCTCGCCCAACTTCAACGACTTCACCTGTAATTTCATGACCAAGGACAAGTCCTTCAGGTGCAGTCGTACGCCCTCTCACCATGTGCTGATCACTTCCGCAAATATTCGTCGTCACTACTTTTAAAATGACGCCATGCTCACATTTGCGCCCCACATTGGCTTTAGGTACACCCGGGCCGTCTTTTAAGACCAAATCAGGGTATCCAATATCCTCAACTGCTACTTTTCCTGCTCCTTTATAAACGACACCTTTGTTTCCCGACATGATTTCATTCCTCCCTTTTGTTTAAAAATGAAGTCTCTACAATTTTCTCTATTTCTTAAGCAATTTCCTTCTTCAAACAGCACATTATGTGAAAAAGAGGGAGGCACATGTCTATGTGAGAAAGAAAAATGTGTCTTCCAGTGAAATAAAAAAGAAAAAATTGAAAAAAAAGCTAAACTTTTGCAGAGCGGTGTCGATATAAGAAATAAGCCAGACAGGTATCCTTAATCGACAAACAAATTCCTTATATATACTATCATTCCTTACACACCTGGCTGGCGCCTATATTACATACAAAAGGCTCTTCTGATGAAGAGCCTCAGGCTGTCGAGAAAATCTCGACAGCCTTATTTTTTCCTTAAAGTTTCCA
>NZ_LRMO01000029.1:0-1506 GCF_019266135.1 Bacillus sp. F2HM | reverse complement strand
CAGACCGTAGACAAACCCCACCTTTATTTCAAGTAAAAGTGGGGTTTTCACTTATTTTGATAAAATTGATAAGTTACTTTACGCTGGGCATGGCTCTTTCCATGTCCAGTTTGCTAATTTCTTAAGATTCATGGCAGCGAAAGTAAGCATCGCCTGCATCGAAACTTTTTTCAGTCCTCGAAGTTTCGTCCATCGCATTCCATGCTTTTCTTTTGCATCCGCAAAAACGCGTTCGATCGTTTCTTTCCGTTTTGCATAGATGTTCTTATTCATTTTAGTGAGTCTCAGATGGTCTGCTTCGTCTAGGTAGTCCTGCCAAATATGTCGGTGAATCTGTTTGATGTGATTTTGACTTTGTGTACAGTTATCTAAAAACGAGCAGGATTTACATACCTCTGAATCAGACGCATATTGCTTATATCCCTCTCTAGTTGTTGTACGATAAGAGAGAATTTGCCCGTTGGGGCAAATGTAACAATCAAAATGTGCGTCATATACGTATTCATTCTTTTTCAAGTAACCAACTTTTGTTTTCGGGCGAGTGTAAGGCATGACAGGTCTTATCTTTTGATCCATTAAAAACTTGGCGATATAAGGTGTTTTATATCCAGCATCTACTGCGACTACATTGGGTTTTCCGACTTTCTTTGTCACCTTTGATACGAGTGAATCTAACATACGACTATCATGAACATTTCCACCAGTGACCAGTGTTCCTAAAATAAATCCTTTTGAATCACAAGCCGTATGAAATGAATAAGCAAAAAACTTTTCACGTTCATCCTTTACATAGTAGCCACTCTCTGGGTCAGTTGTACTGACCTTGATTTCTTTTTTCTCTTCTTTATTCTGTAGGGGTAACGGCTTTTTTCCATGTTCCTCACGATCAACATTGATCTCCTCATGAAGCAGATTTTGATAACTTCTCGTTTCTACTCGAACAATTTTCTTTTCAAGTTTTTTCTTATTGGCGTTCGCTTTTACATGAGTTGAATCAATGAAAGCAATAGATGGATCAACAAGGCCTTTTTTCATCGCTTCTCTTAAAATTCGATAAAAAATTTGTTCGAATAAATCTGTATCATGAAAGCGTCTCACGTAGTTCTTACCGAAGGTAGAAAAGTGCGGAATTTTCTCAGAAAATCCATACCCAATAAACCAACGATAAGCAACATTGGTTTCAATTTCTTTAATGGTTTGACGCATAGAGCGGATGCCGAATAGGTATTGGATCAAAACCATTTTAATAAGAACAACGGGATCCACACTTGGTCTGCCGTTATCAGAACTATAATGATCTTTGACAAGATCATAAACGAAATCAAAATCGATCGCTTGATCAATTTTTCGTACAAGATGATCTTCAGGCACTAATTCATCTAAGGCCACGACTTCTAATTGATTTCTTCTTTCTTCTTCACGTTTCGATAACATATTTATCCCCCACAGAAATGTGTTATTACCCTTATTATACAAAAAAGCTTGTAGACTTTGTCTACAAGCTGA
>NZ_LRMO01000028.1:0-20195 GCF_019266135.1 Bacillus sp. F2HM | reverse complement strand
CGCATTCGTTGTCAGGTCTGTGCGCCAGTGCTCACGAATGTTAAATTCGCTCCGCTCTGGTGCTCGCCCTTCCTAGGGCTGCAAAGGTTTTCTATCACGCTTTAAAAGAAGACAAAGAGCTAAAATAAAGATCATTTTAGCCCTTTGTCAGCAATCTGAAACACTTCCTTTACGGAAGTGTTTTTTACGATGATGGTGTGGATGAAGAAGCCAATTTCATCTTTTCTTCAACTGTTTTCGTTTTTTCTTTTACTTTTTCAGCGTAAGTGAAGTCACCGTAGCAATACGGATAGCGGAAGTTATCTTTGTTGCCGCCGCACGTATAGACCTTGGGGTTTCGTTTCACTTGCTTTTTGGAGTATTGCTTTGCCAGTTTCTCGGAATGTTTTCCCCCGTTTTTTGCAACAAAATCAATATAGCCGATTCCCATGTTATAGCTTTGAATAATGGTTTCCAAATCAACGCCTTTTTTCTTCCCATGCTTGTACATAGTCGAAAAATGATGGACTCCTTGTTTAATGCTTTTCTCAGGGTCATTGATTTCATTTCGTTTCAAACCAAGAGATTCAGAGGCCTGCATTGGATCTCCGCCTCTGCCTTTTGATTCTTGATACATCATACCGAGGATTAACCCGGTATACTGATCTAAATCTTGATCTCTTAACTCTGTTTCTACAAGCGGTTTGTAATCATCCAATCTCGACAAAACAATTGATTCCGTATCAATCGGCAGCTTTTTTAACTCCTTTTGATTAAAGGAGATGGCAATGGCTGCTAATACGAAAACAAAGAGAAAAATCGTGAAACAGCCTGAAATGGCAAAACATCCTGTTTTTTTCTTTTTCAAGGTCAGTTCACCCCTGTTTTGCCCCGCTTTTAAAAGGGAAGTACAGCCTTTTCATTATGCCATATCCTGTGCAGGATACCAAGTGAAAACCTTATAATCAATCATATCCAAACGTAAATTCAGGTCTTGTTTTCAGCCTGAAGCAGAAATAAACAAAACCGATAATCAGCCAAATCATGCCAATGATTAATGCATTTGTACTGATGCTCGTTAACAGCCAAATGCAAAACGCCGTCCCGCATAGAGGGATCACGGCATATCTCAATGTATTCAGTACACCTCTTTGTTTTTGTCTGATGAAAAAGTACGCAAAAACAGACAAATTCACAAAGGTAAATCCAATTAACGCACCGAAGCTGATAAAGGAATAAATGACTTCAAGTTCGCCAACGACTGCCGTTAAGGAGAAAGCTCCGATTAACAAAATATTAAAAACAGGGGTTTTTAATCTCGGATGAATATACCCGAAGAAACGCTTTGGTAACGATTGATCTCTTCCCATTGCATATAAAAGCCTTGCTGCACTCGCATGTGACGATAAGGAGGAAGAAATGACAGCGACCATTGTGCCGGCTAAAAAGAACGAGTGGAGAAATGCGCCGCCCACAAATTCTGCAATTTCAAGTGAGGCTGCATCAGGATGTTTGAACTGCTGAAAATTTGGAAACACCTGCTGCAAAAAATAAGACGTCAACGTAAATAGTACGCCTCCAATCGCAACTGTTAAGAAAATGGCAAGCGGAATCGTCTTTTTTGGTTTAATGGTTTCCTCAGACATAGTGGAAATGGCATCAAATCCTAGAAAGGAGAAACATAAAATGGTCGCTCCTGAAAAAATAAGCGCTGGATCTAAGCTCGCTGAATAAAAAGGCCGGGCTGACAATAGCTCTCCACTGCCAGCGTTTTGCGTGAGCCCATAAATAACAAACCCAACAAAGGTGACGGCGACAATGACCTGAAACGTCACAAACAGCGCCGTAATGTTGGCTGTAAGCCGTATACCGATGACATTGACAGTCGTTATGGCGATAGCAAGTATGATGATCCAAATGTAATGAGGTACATCAGGAAAGGCTGCGGTTAAATAAGCACTTCCGATCGCAAAATTCACCATAGGCAGAAATAAATAATCCAGTAAAAGTGTCCAGCCCACAAGGAAGCCGACATGAGGATGAATACTTTTTTGCGCATATGTATAAGCAGATCCTGCTTTTGGAAAAGCCTTCACCATATTCCCATAGCTAAGCGCTGTCAATAGTAATGCAAGTAACGTAAATATATAAGCTGCAGCGACGTGTCCTTTCGTCAGCTGAGCAACAATGCCGTATGAATCAAATACGACAAGTGGATCCATATAAGCAAGCCCGATCACAACAAGTGGAAAGACAGTCAGGCTGCGTTTTAGTCTTGGCTCTTCAGTCAATTTGCCTATCAGCTCCTCTAAAAATGAATAAATAATGCTCATTTTAAAAAGAATGCTACCAAGTGTCAATGCTATTTGAATAAATCTTTTGTTTAAAGTGTGCCCGCTTTGCACGCCGGACGTTTTAGTATATGATGATACATAGAATAAGTCGTGATTTGACTAACAAGAAAGGTGAAGCGAAATGAAGGAAGAACTGAATACAAATCAAGAACAGGAACGGATGGAGCTGGATGAAGAAAGTTTATTTCTTGTCTCCCAAACGTTTAAAGCCTTATCTGATCCGACACGTATTCGTATTCTGCACCTCTTGTCTCAAGGTGAATACTCGGTAAATGATATCGCAGAAACGCTGAATCTCATGCAATCAACTGTTTCTCATCAGCTGCGTTTTTTAAAAAACCTTCGTCTCGTGAAATCTAGACGAGCAGGGACATCGATTTTTTACAGCCCTGAAGATCAGCATGTGATGGAAGTACTTGAACAAATGATTCATCATGCACAGCATGACTAATAAAAACCTTCCTACTCATATAGGAAGGTTTTTACGCATGATGCGTATGTGCTGCTCGTTTACCTGCTTTCATCATTTGATAAGAAAAAACGACATAGTAAGCAGCTAACAGAAAAAAGCTGAGCATGGTCATGGCATCATCACTCACAATATGCTGATACAGTTCAACGACACCAATCTTTGTGAGCGAATGGTTCGTCAACTCACCCAGCTTAAAACTAAGTCGAGATAAAAATAAGCATAAAATGAAGCTTTCAATCCATTTACTCGTTTTCACATAAAGACGGCCATTTTCTTCTTTTATGCGGATCGTCTCATAGGCATGAACGGCCAGACTGCTTCCAAAGAGCATACCAATAGCGGCATAGATGAAAATGCTGTGATTTTGCCAGCCTTCTAATAAGAGAATAAGGGCAGTGAGTCCAAATACATACATTCTCATCAAAAGACTGATCGGGCGCACAAGCTGATAGCGTCTCATTCGATTCATTCGAAAAATGATGCAGATCAGCATAATGCTCCCAATGATGAATAACTGCCACACGTGATGTGTCATGATGCAACCTCCTCCTGCATGTGCAGGGATGTAAACGAATGCTGGCTGTTTCTTATCTTTACCATTCTTTCATTTTTTATCAAATCAAAACCTATATTTATGAAAAAGAGGAAAAGGGATGAAAATCGATCGTATTTTGTCTATTGTGATGCTGCTCATTAGCAAAAAGCAAGTACAAGCGAAAGACCTTGCTGAACTTCACGAAGTGAGCGTAAGGACGATTTATCGCGATATTGAGACCATCAATCAAGCCGGAATTCCTGTTGTGACAACACAAGGAGCAGGCGGAGGCATTTCACTTGTTGACGACTATCGTTTAGAGAAAAAATTATTTACCGATGATGACATTGAGCTTATTTTAACAGCCCTTGAAAGCATGACGAGTGCATACTCCTTTAAAGAAAGTGAACATGTACTGAAAAAAATCAAATCTCTCATTCCGCCACATACCGATGAAAGCGAGAAACAGCACCATGTCTTTATTGATTTAAGCTCATGGGGGAAAGACAGCCAGGCAGAAAAGAAGCTTCAGCTGATCCATACAGCTGCTTCCGCGCATCAATTCATTCAATTCACTTACCGCAACGCAAAAGGTGAAACACTTCCACGTAAAGTGGAGCCTTATACGCTTGTCTTAAAAGGAAGGCATTGGTACTTGTATGCGTTTTGTTGTGTGAAAAATGATTTTCGTCTATTCAAGCTGACCAGAATGACAGACCTCATCACCATTTCAGCATATTTCAGGCCGAAAACAATCAAAAATGACGAGAAGCCTTGGAATGACTCTTGGCATGAAGAGCCTTCAGTCACAACGCTCACGCTCAGGTTAACGGAAGCATCAGTTGGCAAAGTGAAGGAATGGGTGGATGAGAACGAATTGATCGTATGTTCAGACGGAACCTATCTAGCAGCATTGACCGTGCCGCAAGATGATTGGCTGCACAGTTTCCTATTCCATTTAGGACCGGACGTCGACATTCTTTCACCGCAGCATATTAAGGAAGCATTTGATCTCCAATTAAAACAATTTATGAAGCGATTAGGAACTTGACACACTGTTGTCAGGTTTCTTTTTATATGATGGGAGAAAAGGAGATGAGAATGTATGTACGATATTGTCACATTAGAGAAACAATGGATCAAAGGGTTGTCTGTTCGAACAACAAATGAAATAGAGAAAACAAAAGAGCGGAAGATTGCACCGCTTTGGCAGGATTTTTTTGCGCAGCAGCTACATGGGGGACAAGCTCCAGTCATAGGGCTGTATTCAGATTATGAAAAAGATGAACATGGTTCTTATTTATTTACAGCTGGAGAGTTCGCGGATCAGCAGATCGAACATGTAAAAGAGATTCCTGCGTCCACCTATGCAAGATTTCAAACGAGAAAAGGACCGATTGAAGAGGTCGTGCTTGAAACATGGCACAAGATTTGGACGTGGGATCAGCGTCAATACCGCACTTATACAGGTGATTTTGAATGGTATGATGAAAGATCTATTGATCCAAAAGAAGCGCAAATTGATATTTATATTGCGGTTGATGAAAAAATGATTGCTAAAACTAATACCATTAGTTAATATAAAACTAACGATATTAGTTTTAGGAGGGCAATCATGAGATTAACAACTTTTGACCGTCTGCACCAGCTTACATTGATGCCGCGATTATTTCCGGTGAATTGCTATGTCTTTGAGGAAGAGGAAGGACTCATCTTAATTGATGCTGCTTTAAAAATGGCGGCAAACTCGATCATCGAATTTGCCCGTAAAAAGAACAAACCAATTCATAAGATTATTCTCACTCATAGCCATATGGATCATATCGGCGCATTAGATGAGGTGAAGAAGGCTTTTCCAGAGGCAGTTGTCTATTTATCAAAACGTGATGCACGCCTTTTTGAAGGTGACTTTTCCTTGCTCCCTGATGAACCTCAGCAAAAAATTAAAGGCAGTTTTATGAAAAATATTCATACAAAACCAGATGTACTAGTCGAAGAAGGAGATGAGATTGGGGCGCTCAAAGTGATTGCAACACCAGGGCATACACCTGGCAGCATTTCTTTATACGATGAAAGGTCAGGAGTTGTCATTGCAGGGGATGCACTTGTGACAAAAGGAGGCTTATCGGTTACGGGTGAGTTTCGGTGGAGCTTCCCGTTCCCGGCATTTGCCACATGGGATGCAGAAACCGCATTAAAAAGCGCTGAAAAATTACTAGCGCTGCGCATATCCTGTCTTGCTGCAGGACATGGTGACCTTATCATAGAACCTTATGAAAAGCTTCAAGCTGCCGTTAAAAAAAGACAGCACCAGCTAAAAAAAGGAGGGCAGTAAACCGTGTCTCCAAGAATGGGAATTACACAAGAAAAAATTATGGATACAGCGGCTGCATTTGTTGATGAAGAGGGCTTCTCCGCTTTGACTATTGCTACATTGTCTAAAAGACTGAATATCAGACCGCCTTCTCTTTATAATCACGTTTCCGGCCTTCATGAGATTCAGGCAGCACTCGCAGTAAAGGGGCTCTCCATGCTTTGTGAGGAAGGGATGCAAGTCACAGAGGGGCTGGAAAAAGAAGAAGCTGTTTTAGCCTTTGCCAGACAATATGTGCAATTTGTCCGAACACACCCCGGTCTTTATGAAGCTGCCTTTTCACATATGAACGAAAAAGAAGTACGACTTGCAGCAGAGCGCCTTGTTCAGTTTGTTCAATCCATTATGTCACGCTTTGGTGTAAAAGAAGAAGAAATGACGCATGTCGTCAGAGGACTGAGAAGTTTACTGCACGGCTTTGGTGATATTTCTAATAAAAAGGGATTTCAACGAAAAGAACAGCTTGAAGAAAGTGTGAGCTATGCGGTTCGGCTCTATATCACAGGTGTATTGCAAAAAGAAGATCTGTCTATTTGACAGGTCTTTTTTTTACAGTGAACTGATATCATAGAAAAGCATTCCTTCTGGAACCATTTTTTTGCGAGAAAAACGAATAAAGATTTGACAGTTTTGTGAAACATGGTATGCTTATTATGTGAAATAATTCACATAGAGGAGTAGAGGCAGATGAAAAGAAAGCCTGTTTATGTGGAAACAACCATTCATGCACCTTTTGAGAAAGTATGGGAATATACGCAAAATCCAAAGCTTCATGAACAGTGGGATTTGCGATTTTCAACCATTTCATTAAATGGACCTCAAGATGAACAGCCCCAAACCTTTTTGTATGAAAAGCATCTTGGATTTGGTGTAAGTGTCACAGGGACAGGAGCATATCGAACAAGAATGATGGATGAACGGAATGAACGGGCATCCTCGCTTAAATTCAAATCGTCACACCCATTGTCTTTTATCAAAGAAGGCGGCGGCTATTGGAAATATGTGAAAACGAACGATCAAATTGTGTTTCAAACGCAATTTGATTATGAACCGAAAGAAGGAAAAGGATGGGCGTGGGCAGATCGATTTCTTTTTCGCCCGATGATGGGGTTTATGACGGCCTTTAGTTTTGGCGCACTAAAGACGTGGCTTGAAAAGGGTACGCACCCTCGGTTGTTACTGGAGAGAACACTTGCCCATTATGGAATTTGTTTGCTGTTTGCCATCGTCTGGCTATGCCAAGCGGTCATCCCATTTTCACATTCTGCTTTTGATCATAGCACCGGATTTCGGTTGTTTTATGCCCTGATAGGTGTATCGTGGTTGATACCTAAGCTATCAAAGAAATATCTGTTCATTCTTCAAAGCGTGTTTCTGCTGATGATGCTTTGTATCGGGATTGTATCTCCACAATCGACACTTCATGAGCCGCTTGTGATGAGTGCATTTTTGATTCTATCCATTGGAGGAATGATTAATTTAAAAGATTGTATAGATGTATTTTCGATCAAACGGAAAAGGGGAGGTAGACATGGTCGTTCATCGTCATCTAGTAAAGGATTACGATAAGCTGCATCCAAAATTAAAAGAGAGATACAACCGTGCGTTTACTGCTGAAGGTACCATGAAGGAAATAGGCGGCGGAACGAGGCTCATTCGATTTTTCTTCAAAATTGGTCCACGCTTTCGCTGTTTTTTTCCTGAGAGAGGAAAAAACATTCCCTTCCGAATTGTGAATAAACCCTTTATGACAAATAAGGGAGAGGAAGGCATGCACTGGTTCCGTACGTTTTATTTCCCAAAGAAGGAAAGGCACTTTGATGCAGATATGATTATTGATCAGAAGAGTCATAAAGTACTAGACTATTTTGGAAAGCCTCGACTTCTTATGTCAGAGCTTCATTTTACAGTAACAAAGCATGGTTTTCTGCACATTCAATCTGGCAAGCAGAAGCTGTTGATGTTAGGACGTGAGTGGCCGCTGCCTTCATGGCTTTATGGTGTGTCAGATGTCACAGAAGGCTATGAGGAGCACACGGGTGAGTATACCATTGATGTGCATGTGAAAAATCGACTGTTTGGGACCCTTTTTACATATAAAGGCCGGTTTACTGAAAGGGTGATGTCTCATGATGAATAAATGGCATTTGTTATCAAGCCTCGTCTTCATGTGCTGTTTTATCGCCACCCGTTTGATGACAGGTCCGGTAGCAGAGTTATTTGTACTGATAGCCATTCTGTTTTACCTTCCTGCAGTTTTAGCCTTTTTTGTAAAGGAAGAGAGTGAGAATAAGCCGGGGATACTGCTCGGCTTTTTAATGAAAGCCTTTCCATTAGCTGCTCTTTGTGCAACGGCTGCATTTATCTATCATTCTGCCTTGTTTGCATCGGGATGGTTTTTGTATACGATTCTTTTGGCGTTATATGGCTTTACTCGGTTGCTGAAAAGGGGAAGCTTTTCACTTCATGAATTGATGATCGATGGTGCATGGATGTATCTCGCTTTAGGCGGGCTTTGGTTTTGGCTGTACACGGCAGATATACAGGTGATGACCTTTTCACCGATTATAGTGCTTTTGACCGCTATTCATTTTCATTACTCCGCTTTTTTTATCCCGCTTTTCTATGGATTATTAGGGAGACAGAGAGAAAAAGAGACAGCTTTATACAAAGCGGCTGGCTGGGTGATTTTGCTGTCGCCTGTGATGATTGCTGTTGGGATTAGCTTCTCCCGTCTATTTGATACGTTAAGCGTTATGCTATATGTCATTGCACTCTATTTGTACGGCATTCTTTGTATGAAAACAAGGTTTCGATCAACTGTGGCAAAAAGGCTCGTTGTGTTTTCTAGCTGCGTGTTAATGGGAACGATCGTGCTGTCTCTTCTTTATTCAGCTGGTATGCTCATGTGCGTGACCTATATCAGCATTGATCAGATGATTTGGTTTCATGGCAGTATCAATGCCTTTTTTGTTATTTTACCAGGTCTGATTGGATGGCTGATCGAAGGACCGAGGGATCAATTAAGGCAGAAGGACTTTCCAATTTCAAGAGTGCATGGCCGCTTTCATTTGATTTCTTTTCAAAAGGAAAGAATGCATGAGCGGGAGAAGCTCGGTTTAGTCGATTCACTTGATGAATTAAATGGAATGACATTTTCGGCTGAAAGGGTATCACCTGTGATTCGAAGGTTTTATGAAAACCCCATGTCATTTACGTTAAAAGCAGCCGTCTGTTTTCATTGGTGGGTGAGGCCGTTTGTTTTTTTACTTCAGCCCATTTTTAAGAAAATAGGCCAGCTCTATTTGGGAACAGCTCGCAGGCCTTATGAAATGAAGGGACGTCTGACTACATTTCAACATCCTAAAGAAGAGCGAAAGAATGTCAGGGCGTGGATTCGTCACAACGAAAAAGGGGAGCAGGTCTTTTTTGCACTTTATGCTCAGCATCACGATGCAGCTGCGGGTTATATGAATATTGCGCTGCCGCTTCCATATTCTCAGCTAACTGCCATTTTAAAACCTTTTAATGAAAAGGAAGACTTCCTCTTAAAAAGTGCATGTCCAAAAGGCAGTACCGGTGACGAAGGATTGTATTTGCATACGCCTTTTATCACCATGAAACTGCCAATGGAAGAAAGCTTTCATATGAAGCCGGAGACAGATAAAAGTCTCACAGCAGTTCATCAAATGAAGCTATTCGGTATTCTCTTTTTAACGATTCATTATCAAATTGACAGTGAAAGTCACCCTGTTAGTCAATGATGTCACATGGTTCACCGTGCCGAATGATGTTCACAATCGCTTGCCCATCACTCGGATGATGATCTGCATACTGGACTGGCAGCAGTGCAAAAAATACATAGTAGACTGAGAAGTAAGCAAATTGATAGAAAAATTGATGTTCTGGCAGGATATCATTGGCGATCATTGTATTCAGTATGAGAACACTGAGCAGGTTGCATAATGATCCGCCTAGGTAGACAAGAATGTGCGAGAATCGGTTATTTTTCCTCATTTCTTCATAATGGCAAAATGCATCTAGAAAATAGATTCGTCTAATTTCAACAACGCCTATTTTCAATACTTTTTTGCCTCTGCCAAGAGCAAAAGAAACCTTTGCCCCAAACATCCACGCGACCATAATATGGCCAAGCTGATGCAAGATGGCAACGATAGGAAGAATGACGAAAAACGACCAGCAAAATGTCCACATATCTGATAATGTAAACAAGTGTTAACCCCTCCCCAAATATTTGGGAGGAAGCAGTAGGATTATTTGCCATTTTACTGAATTCATTTTCAGGATGCAAACATTTAATACATGACAATAAATTCATTATGTAAACTAAATAGAATTTTGCGTTGAATCGGCTTTTTGACTCACTTTTTTTACGAAATGAATGTGCTACAATGAAAAAAACCAATAGATGACTCTAGTAAATGAACTTACCCTTGAATGAAGAGGAGAGAATCAGATGGCAGATATTGAACAGTTTTTAGCGTTAGATATTCGTGTTGGGACGATTATCGAAGCAGAATTCTTTGCAGAGGCAAGAGTACCTGCATTAAAACTCAAGATTGATTTTGGTGAAGAGATTGGTCTAAAGCAATCCAGTGCTCAGCTGACAAAACGGTATACAGCTGAGAATATCATTGGCAGGCAAATCGTAGCAGTCGTCAATTTTCCGCCAAGAAGAATTGCAGGGTTCAAATCAGAAGTGCTTGTATTAGGGGGCATGCCGTCAAAAGAAGACGTAGTTTTACTAGCAACAGATGAGCCTGTAGAAAATGGAACAAAAATAGGATAAGAAAAAAGACATCTTCCTGAGAAGATGTCTTTTGCGTATTGAGGCGGAATAACCACACGCCACATTCGTGTGTGTCTCAAGGAGACATGTTACCCGACTTACACAATTCAGCTCATCGCTTGATAAATATAGCATGGGATGAGCTGAATTGCAACCATTAAATGATTCACTTCATTTCAGCAGAAAACTGACAAGAAATCAATTATTTGGATTATTTTTTCGAAAAATATTGAAAAGTCAGATCAGATTTTATAAAATGAACTCATCTTAGTTTGTTTAGTCGATAAACTAAGATGAGTTTTAAGTAATGATCCGACTACTAAAGGGGATGATTCTGTCATTCAAATCATTTGCTGCGTATGTGGGCTAAGCTGAAGGATTAGATGTTCAGCTTCATTTTTACAACAAATTGAAAGCGCTTTATATTCATTGCATTGACTGCTGCTGCCCTCCATCATCTGTTCATTAGAAGAGGCTAAGAGAAGAAGGGAGAAAGCTCATGGTAAGTGAGAATTTAAAAAAGATTCGTATGTCTGAAAAAGTGGGATATGCTTCAGGAGATTTCGCATGTAACTTAATTTATGCAACTGTCTCTACGTATCTATTATTTTTTTATACAGATGTGTATGGTTTATCAGCGGCGGCAGCAGGGACGATGTTTTTAGTTGTTCGCGCCATTGATGCGCTTGCAGATCCGTTTATTGGTGCATTGGTGGATCGAACGAACAGCCGTTTTGGCAGGTTCAGACCTTACTTGTTATTCGGTGCGTTTCCTTTTGTGGTACTCGCCATCCTTTGCTTTACGACACCTGATTTTTCTGAAATGGGTAAACTCGTTTATGCCTACATCACGTATGTTGGTTTATCGCTTACATACACATTCATCAATGTTCCTTATGGTGCTTTAACATCCGCAATGACAAGAAATAACCAAGAGGTTGTCAGTATTACGTCTGTTCGTATGCTTTTTGCTAATCTCGGAGGTCTAGTTGTTGCTTTTTTTGTTCCCTTTCTTGCGACTTTTTTGAGTGATAAAACTGGAAATACAGCTCTCGGCTGGCAGATGACGATGGCTTTTCTCGGCGTTCTTGGCGGTGCATTACTTATTTTCTGTTTTAAAAGCACGAATGAACGTGTCACGCTTCAAAAGCCGGAGGAAAAAATTAAGTTCAGTGATATCTTTGTGCAGTTACGTGTCAATCGTCCGCTTGTTGTATTAAGCATTTTCTTTATTATTATTTTTGGCGTGAACTCGATCAGTAACTCTGTTGGGATCTATTATGTGACGTATAACCTCGGCAGAGAAGATTTAGTGAAATGGTACGGACTCATTGGCAGTCTGCCAGCTTTAATGGTGCTGCCGTTTATTCCAAAACTGCACAAGCTGTTAGGAAAGAAAAAGCTGCTGAATTATTCATTATTGCTGAATATCGTAGGTCTTCTTGCATTACTTGTGATACCGCCGAGTCAAATCACTTTAATACTTGTTTTCAGGCTCGTTGCAGCTGCAGGGAGTATTACAGCCGGTGCTTACATGTGGGCGCTCATTCCTGAAACCGTTGAATATGGCGAATATAAAACAGGGAAAAGGATGGGCGGGCTCATCTATGCCATCATCGGATTTTTCTTTAAATTTGGGATGGCATTAGGCGGGATTGTGCCAGGGCTTGTACTCGATCGCTTTGGCTATGTTGCCAACCAAATGCAAACACCAGAAGCTTTACTGGGCATTTTAATCACGACAACGGTGATTCCTGTATGCTTACTGATTTTAGCGATGGTGGATATTAATTTTTATAATCTAGATGAAGAAAAACATAAAAAAGTCGTACGGGAGCTTGAGAATAGAGACAAAGTGTATATCGATCATATGGACGATTTTAAAATGTAGGTCTCTGAAAGAGGAGGAAGTTCAATGAAGATTACCAATCCAGTGCTCAAAGGGTTTAATCCTGATCCAAGTATTTGCCGTGTTGGAGAAGATTATTATATGGCCGTCTCTACATTTGAATGGTTTCCAGGGGTACAAATTTATCATTCGAAGGATCTCGTCCATTGGCGCCTTGCTGCGCGTCCTTTGCAAAAAACGTCGCAGCTGGATATGAAGGGAAATCCTGATTCTGGCGGGGTATGGGCGCCGTGCTTAAGCTATGCTGATGGGCAGTTTTGGCTTATTTATTCAGATATCAAAGTAGTGGATGGCCCATTTAAAGACGGTCATAATTATTTGGTCACGGCAAGTGAGGTGGACGGCGATTGGAGTGAACCGATCCGGCTCAACAGCTCTGGCTTCGATCCATCTTTATTCCATGATCACAGCGGGAAGAAATACGTCTTAAATATGCTGTGGGATCATAGGGAAAAGCATCATTCGTTTGCAGGTATTGCCTTGCAGGAATATAGTGTGGCAGAAAAGAAGCTCATCGGTCAAAGGAAGGTCATTTTTAAAGGCACACCGATTAAACTGACAGAAGCGCCGCATCTGTATCATATTGGTGACTACTACTATTTATTAACGGCAGAAGGAGGTACCCGGTATGAGCATGCAGCAACGATTGCCCGGTCCTCGCATATTGAAGGGCCTTATGAGGTTCATCCTGATAACCCGATTTTAAGTGCCTTCCACGCGCCTGAACATCCGCTTCAAAAATGCGGGCATGCTTCAATCGTTCAAACGCATACAAATGAATGGTATCTCGCTCATCTCACTGGCCGCCCGATTCAATCAAGCAAGGAATCTATTTTTCAACAAAGAGGGTGGTGCCCTTTAGGAAGAGAAACAGCGATACAAAAGCTTGAATGGAAGGATGGCTGGCCTTATGTTGTAGGCGGAAAAGAGGGGACGCTAGAGGTTGAAGCGCCAAAGATCGAAGAAAAGGTTTTTGCACAAACCTATCATACAATCGATGAATTTAAAGATTCAACACTAAATAGACACTTTCAAACATTAAGAATTCCGTTTACCGATCAGATTGGGTCGTTAACGGAGAAACCTCAGCATTTAAGGTTATTCGGCCGCGAATCTTTAACGTCTAAGTTTACCCAAGCATTTGTTGCAAGACGCTGGCAAAGCTTTTATTTTGAAGCAGAGACAGCTGTTTCGTTCTTCCCAGAAAACTTTCAGCAATCAGCTGGTCTTGTGAATTATTATAATACGGAAAACTGGACAGCACTCCAGGTGACATATGATGAGGAACTTGGCCGCACGCTTGAACTATCTGTCTGTCAAAACCTTGCCTTTTCTCAGCCATTGACACATAAAATCATCATTCCTGACGAGGTCACTTATGTCTATTTAAAAGTGACCGTTCGGAAAGAGACATATAAATATTCTTATTCTTTTGATCAAAAAGAGTGGAAGGAAATTGATGTGCCGCTTGAATCCATCCATTTATCCGATGATTTCATTCGAGGTGGGGGGTTTTTTACAGGGGCATTTGTCGGTATGCAGTGCCAAGATACGAGCGGCGAGCGTCTTCCTGCTGATTTTCACTATTTTCGCTATGAGGAAACAGAACGATTAAAAAAAGACAACGCGTTAAGAGCTGTCTCTTTTTGAAAAATAAATAGATCATGTTGTGAGGGTGGCATCTTGCAGAAAAGCTTCTATGACAAGAGATGTCATCCCCAATACTGGTGCATTGTGTCCTAATGATGAAGGGAGCAGCTCTACATGTGAGCTGAATTGCGTATCCATTCGCGAGGATACCTCCTCCTCAATTACATGTAGAACCGCCTGATGTGATTCGATCACTTTGTTTCTTAAAATAATGGCTTGCGGGTTAAAGGTATGCAGGACGTTTGTGAGACCGACACCAAGGTAAAAGCCAAAGTTGCGCAGGGCATTGAGCGTTTTCATATCATTTAAATTGGCCAGCTGTTCCAGGTCTTGATGGGAGATGTGCTGATCATCTGTTTGAAGAGACTGAAACAAAGCCTTCTCAGAAGCATACAATTCCCAGCACCCGCGGTTCCCGCAGCTGCATGTCGGTCCGTTAAAATCGATTGTCATATGTCCCATTTCACCAGAAAAGCCGTACGCCCCTCTGTATAAATGATGATCGATGATGATTCCGATCCCGATGCCAGTGCCTATGCTTGCATAGATCAAATGGTCATAATGTTTAGCGGCACCAAAGATTTTTTCACCATATGCACCGGCATTTGCTTCATTTTCAATGAAGATCGGTACTTGGAATGTGTCTTGGAGCGTGGTTTTCAGATCAACGTTTTTCCATTTGGAATGAGGCGTAAACACGATTTGTTCACCTGCATCCACTAAACCATGTATGCATAGGCCAATGCCAATGAGCCCGTATGGGGAAGAGGGCATTTGTGTGATGAGCTGCTGTATTAATTCAATTAATTTACGTATTGTGACCTCAGGAGAGCTGGGTGGGAGCTTGATCTGCTCTTCGTAAAGAATAGACCCTTCAAGGTCAGTTAATATGCCAT
This sequence comes from Bacillus sp. F2HM, assembly GCF_019266135.1. Taxonomy (NCBI): domain Bacteria; kingdom Bacillati; phylum Bacillota; class Bacilli; order Caryophanales; family Bacillaceae; genus Bacillus; species Bacillus sp. F2HM. Next base: position 5,216 of record NZ_LRMO01000028.1, on the reverse strand, counting down.
TGACGTAATCAACGCCGACATCGATTCCGATGGAACAGCCAGCACGTTTATTAAACATCAGTAAAACCGGTCTTCTCCCGCCGCTAGACTCACCTTGACCGATTTCATAGACAAGATGTTCTTTCATTAACGTACTTACTTGAGAGGAAACAGTCGATTTATTTAATCCAGTGCGTTCAGATAATTTTGCTCTCGAAATGGGCGCATGCTGGAGAATTTCTTTTAATAATAGTTTTTGATTTATTTTTTTTACAAAGTTCTGATCAGCGATATCCACTTTATCCACTCCATTTGTTTCGTCTTTAGATTAAGTTGAGAAGAGCTGCTTTTTTTCACATGTATTTAGTAAGAAAGATGATTTTAACTTTATTATAACGAAAATATTTCTAAAAAACTAAAAAATATGGAAAATTCAAAGTGATTCTCTCATAGATTGATCATTAGTTTGTTGAATCAACTTACAAAGTGTACTCAGGAGGAATGAAGAATGACCAAATCAAATATGAAAACGTTATACAGCTTAGAAGGAATCGGCAAAATTCAATATGAAGGAAAACAATCAAAAAATCCACTCGCCTTTCAATACTATAATCCAAGCGAAGTGATTGGCGGAAAAACAATGAAAGACCACCTGCGTTTTTCAGTCGCTTATTGGCATACATTAACTGCTGATGGAACAGACATGTTTGGAACTGGCACGATGCAAAGAGCGTGGGACTCTTATAGCGGAATGGATTTAGCAAAAGCTAGATTGGAAGTCGCTTTTCAGCTTTTTGACCTATTGGATGTTCCGTATTTTTCATTCCATGACCGTGATATCGCGCCAGAGGGGGAGACGCTTCAAGAGACCAATCAACAATTAGACATTATTTTAGAAAGAATGAAAGAATACATGAAGCAAAGCGGAGTAAAGCTGCTGTGGAACACGGCCAATATGTTCAAGCATCCTAGATTTGTACACGGCGCTGCGACATCTTGTCATGCAGATGTCTTTGCCTATGCGGCCGCACAGGTTAAAAAAGGCATTGAAACCGCCAAAGAACTCGGTGCAGAAAATTATGTTTTCTGGGGTGGACGAGAAGGGTACGATACGCTGCTCAATACAGATATGAAAAGAGAGCTTGATCATATGGCGGCTTTCTTGCATATGGCTGTTGATTATGCAAAAGAAATTGGGTACACTGGCCAATTTTTAATCGAACCAAAGCCCAAGGAGCCAACCACTCATCAATACGACACAGATGCAGCGACATCCATCGCCTTTTTAAAACAATACGGATTAGATTCCCATTTTAAATTAAATATCGAGGCCAATCATGCGACACTGGCCGGCCATACGTTTGAGCATGAATTACGTGTCGCAAGAATTCATGGGCTGCTCGGTTCTGTTGATGCAAACCAAGGCAATTCGCTTCTTGGATGGGACACAGATGAATTTCCAACCGATCTGTATGCGACAACTCTTGCCATGTATGAAATTCTGCAAAATGGCGGTCTAGGGTCTGGCGGTCTTAATTTTGATGCAAAAGTGAGAAGAGCTTCCTTTGAACTTGAAGATATTTTATATGCCCATATTGCCGGGATGGATGCATTCGCAAAAGGACTGCGCGTCGCTCATAGACTCATAGAAGACCGTGTGTTTGAGGATGTCATAAAGCACCGGTATCGCAGCTTTTCTGAAGGAATTGGACGTGATATTTCAGAAGGAAAGGCAAACTTTCATACATTAGAAGAATATGCGCTGAAACATCCTTTGATTAGAAACGAATCGGGAAGAGAGGAACAGCTGAAAGCCCGTTTAAATCAATACTTGTTAGAAGATTAATTGAAGGGGCTGACCTGTTTTGAAGGAGTGAAAACATGAAATATGTGATGGGAATTGATCTTGGAACGAGCGGAGTCAAGGCGATATTAGTGGATGAGAGCGGGAAGGTGTGCTGCGAAGCCTCTAAGCCGTACCGCCTCATTCAAGAGAAGCCTGGATATTGTGAGCAGCACCCCGAGGATTGGGTAAACCAGACAATGGCTGTGATGAAAGAACTGATGGCAAAGCAGCCTGTTCATTCAAGACAAGTAGAAGGCATCAGCTTTTCCGGCCAGATGCATGGATTAGTTCTATTAAATGAATCTCACGAAGTGCTCCGCCCTGCAATTTTATGGAATGATACACGAACGACAGCACAATGTGCACACATTACCAAAAAGCTGGGAGACCGGCTGCAAAAGATCACAAAAAACCAGGCGTTAGAAGGATTTACACTGCCAAAATTATTATGGGTAAAGGAACATGAACCACATATTGATCAGCAAATCGACATGTTTTTACTCCCAAAAGATTATGTCAGATTTCGTTTAACTGGCGCTGTCCATATTGATTATTCTGATGCGGCTGGCACTTTGCTGTTAAATATCGGTGAACAGACGTGGAGTGAGGAGATTTGTCAGGCATTTGATATTTCTCCTCATATTTGCCCGCCGCTTGTCACATCAGAGGCGGAGGTTGGTACACTTTTGCCGCACATTGCACGTGATGTTGGGATGAAAGAAGGCGCGAAGGTTTTTGCCGGCGGGGCAGATAATGCTTGCGGAGCAATTGGTGCTGGCATCTTGTCCTCTGACCGCACGTTATGCAGCATCGGCACATCTGGGGTCATTCTCTCCTACGAAGAGGATCATGAAAGGGAGCTTCAAGGGAATTTACATTTGTTTCATCATGCAAAAAAAGACGCTTTTTACACAATGGGTGTCACCCTTTCAGCAGGATATAGCCTGAACTGGGCAAAACACTTACTGGCTCCTGAGGAATCGTTCCAATCACTTTTAGAAGGTGCGGCTCATGTAGCGCCAGGAGCGAAAGGATTGCTCTTTACTCCCTATTTAGTCGGGGAAAGAACACCTCATGCGGATTCGACCATTCGCGCAAGCTTGATTGGATTAGACAGCAGGCATGAAAGGGCACATGTTGTCAGAGCTGTGTTAGAGGGGATTACCTTTTCGCTAAATGAATCTATCGCATTATTCCGGCAGGCAGGAAAAAACATAGATTCTATTGTGTCCATTGGCGGCGGAGCGAGAAGCCGGACTTGGCTTCAAATGCAAGCAGACATTTTTCAGGCTGAAGTCATCCAGTTAGACAATGAACAAGGGCCTGCTTTAGGTGCAGCCATGCTTGCTGCGGCTGGATGCGGATGGTATCCGTCACTTGAAGTATGTGCACATCAGTTGATCCATCAAGCTGCTGTTTATGAGCCAAATCAGCCGCACGCAGAAGTATATGCCGATCTATTTCATTTGTACCAAAGGATTTATACACACACAAAAGACATCCATGCCGGGTTAAATCAGTTTCGTTCCATCTAGCAGAAAGGGCTGCATGAAAGGAGGTGATGGGTTTTTCATCTTAGGGATGACAGAACAATACGGATGAAAAAAGGAGAGGGATGGAAAATGAATTTGAAAAGATTGAGGCTGTTGTTTGTGATGTGTATTGGATTTGTGCTGACACTGACGGCTGTGCCAGCTCATGCGGAAACGATTTATGATAATAGAATAGGCACACACAGCGGATACGATTTTGAATTATGGAAGGATTACGGAAATACCTCGATGACACTCAATAACGGCGGGGCATTTAGTGCAAGCTGGAACAATATCGGAAATGCCTTATTTCGAAAAGGAAAGAAGTTTGATTCCACTAAAACTCATCATCAACTTGGCAACATCTCCATCAACTACAACGCAGCCTTTAATCCGGGCGGGAATTCCTATTTATGTGTCTATGGCTGGACACAATCTCCATTAGCTGAATACTACATTGTTGAGTCATGGGGCACATATCGTCCAACAGGGACGTATAAAGGATCATTTTATGCCGATGGAGGCACATATGACATATATGAAACGCTCCGTGTCAATCAGCCTTCTATCATTGGAGACGCTACCTTTAAACAATATTGGAGTGTACGTCAAACAAAACGCACAAGCGGAACTGTCTCTGTCAGTGAGCATTTTAAAAAATGGGAAAGCTTAGGCATGCCAATGGGAAAAATGTATGAAACAGCATTAACTGTAGAAGGCTACCGAAGCAACGGAAGTGCGAATGTCATGACGAATCAGCTGATGATTCGATAAAAGCATATGAAAAAAGCCAGCAAAAAATGGCTGGCTTTTTTCTATGATAATTTTTCAACTTCCACTCTGCCAGAAAAGAACGTCGCGCCGCCTCCCATATCTGCCAATCGATCAGGTGTTAACCCATTCACTAAATGCTTTTTGCCTTTTTGATCTGCCCATAATCCTTGACTGACCACAACACCAGATAATACATTTTGACCGACTGACACGACAAGCTCACACTCTCCTCGGTCGTTTAGCACACGCACCATGTCACCATCTTCAATTTTTCTTTCCTTTGCATCCTGTTCATTCATGTGAAGCTTCGGAAATTTCTCAAGCTTTTGATGCTTTTCATGAAGTGAGAAGGTGGAATTCAGAAAATTATGGTTCGGTCCCGGTATAAAGGTAAGCGGATAATTGCTCTCCTGATAAAGGGGCACATAGGTTGGAAGTGCTGGATACCCGTCTTTTTTCATTTGTTCAGAATAAAGCTCAATTTTCCCGCTTGGGGTTTGAAGCTTTAATTCCTGGAAAGGTCCACGTTTCGCTTTGATCCATTTCTTTTCTTTTAATGCTTCGTATGAAATGTCCTCATAATGCGGATTTTCTGGATGATGAAGAGCTTGTTCCATCAGTTCAGCATCTGTCTCGCGAAATGCTTCATCTTCAAAGCCCATCGCATGGGCTAACAGGCGGAATACTTCAGTATTGGATTTGCTTTCTCCGTAGCGTTCAATTACGGGCTCCTGAATTTGAATATAATGATGCCAGTATGATGTATAGAAATCCTCGTTTTCAAAGGCTGATGTCGCCGGCAGGACAATGTCTGCATACGCCGCTGTTTCTGTTAGGAATAAATCATGAACCACTGTAAATAAGTCCTCTCTCAGCAAACCTTCTCTGACTTTATTCGCTTCAGGTGTTACAACCGCTGGGTTGCACGAGTAGATAAAGAGAGAATCAACGGAAGGCTCTGCGCTTGTCAGCACGCTGCCCAGCTGATTCATATTAAAGGATCTAGGCGTGCGTTCTTTTAATAAATCCGGCCGCTGAAGGGCTGTTTCATTATAGCTGAGAAAAGAAGAGTTTGATTTCATCGC